>NZ_JBUEGC010000027.1:0-95074 GCF_054963655.1 Streptomyces sp. HSS9-12
ATCGCGGGCTGGTCGGCGTACCCCCGCCGGCTGGACTTCGCCGAGTTCCGCCGGATCGCGGACGAGGTCGGCGCGTACCTCATGGTCGACATGGCGCACTTCGCCGGCCTGGTGGCCGCGGGCCTGCATCCGAACCCCGTACCGCACGCGCACGTGGTGACCACCACGACGCACAAGACACTGGGCGGCCCGCGCGGCGGTGTCATCCTCTCCACGGCCGAGCTGGCGAAGAAGATCAACTCGGCGGTCTTCCCCGGTCAGCAGGGCGGCCCGCTGGAGCACGTCATCGCGGCGAAGGCGGTGGCCTTCAAGGTCGCGGCGAGTGAGGAGTTCAAGGAGCGCCAGCAGCGCACGCTCGAGGGCGCGAGGATCCTCGCCGAGCGGCTGGGGCAGCCGGACGTCGCCGAGGCGGGCGTCTCCGTACTGTCCGGCGGTACGGACGTACACCTGGTCCTGGTGGACCTGCGCAACTCCGAGCTGGACGGCCGGCAGGCCGAGGACCGCCTCCACGAGGTCGGCATCACGGTCAACCGCAACGCCATCCCGAACGACCCGCGGCCGCCGATGGTGACCTCGGGTCTGCGGATCGGCACCCCGGCGCTGGCCACCCGCGGCTTCCAGGCGGAGGACTTCCGCGAGGTCGCGGACATCATCGCCGAGGCGCTCAAGACGTCGTACGACGTGAAGGCGCTGAAGGCCCGCGTGACGGCGCTGGCCGAGAAGCACCCGCTGTACCCCGGCCTGAGCAAGTAAGCCGGGCAGCGCACAAGGGGGCACCGGCGTACGACCGTGCACCCTGGTCGGAGCCGGTGCCCCTCGCCGCACCGCCGCCCCGTAGGCGTACAGCCCCACGCGTACGCCCGCCCGGTACAACCACCCCCGCCGTACCAGCCCCGCACACCACCACGAGCAGACAAGGGAGCCCGCCCGTGGCCATCTCCGTCTTCGACCTCTTCTCCATCGGCATAGGACCGTCCAGCTCGCACACCGTCGGTCCCATGCGGGCCGCCCGCATGTTCGTCGGCCGTCTGAAGAGGGACGGTCTGCTCGTACAGACGGCCTCGGTGCGGGCGGAGCTCTTCGGCTCCCTCGGCGCCACCGGCCACGGCCACGGCACCCCGAAGGCCGTCCTGCTCGGTCTGGAGGGCCACTCCCCCCGCACGGTCGACGTGGAGACGGCCGACGACGAGGTCGAGCGCATCCGCGGCTCCAAGCGCATCCGCCTGCTGGGCGCGGAGATCGGCCCGGTCCACGAGATCGACTTCGATGAGTCGACGCACCTGATCTTGCACCGCCGCCGCTCGCTGCCGTACCACGCCAACGGCATGACGATCTTCGCGTACGACGCCGAGGGGCTGCCGCTGCTGGAGAAGACCTACTACTCGGTCGGCGGCGGCTTCGTGGTCGACGAGGACGCGGTCGGCGAGGACCGCATCAAGCTCGACGACACGGTGCTGAAATACCCCTTCCGTACGGGCGACGAGCTGATGCGCCTGGCTCGCGAGACGGGCCTGTCGATCTCGGCCATGATGCTGGAGAACGAGAAGGCGTGGCGCACCGAGGAGGAGATCCGCGACGGCCTGCTGGAGATCTGGCATGTGATGCAGGCGTGCGTCGCCCGCGGCCTGTCCCGCGAGGGCATCCTCCCCGGCGGGCTGAAGGTCCGCCGACGGGCCGCGACATCGGCGCGGCAGCTGCGGGCCGAAGGCGATCCGGCGGCGCACGCCATGGAGTGGGTCACCCTCTACGCCATGGCGGTCAACGAGGAGAACGCGGCGGGCGGCCGTGTCGTCACCGCCCCGACGAACGGCGCCGCGGGCATCATCCCGGCCGTGCTGCACTACTACCTGAACTTCGTTCCCGGCGCCGATGAGGAAGGCATCGTCCGCTTCCTGCTGGCGGCCGGAGCCATCGGCATGCTCTTCAAGGAGAACGCCTCCATCTCCGGCGCCGAGGTCGGCTGCCAGGGCGAGGTCGGCTCCGCGTGCTCGATGGCGGCCGGCGGCCTCGCGGAGGTGCTGGGCGGCTCGCCGGAGCAGGTCGAGAACGCCGCCGAGATCGGCATGGAGCACAACCTTGGCCTGACCTGCGATCCGGTCGGCGGCCTGGTTCAGATCCCCTGCATCGAGCGCAACGGCATGGCGTCGGTGAAGGCTGTCACCGCGGCCCGTATGGCCCTGCGGGGCGATGGCCGGCACCACGTCTCTCTCGACAAGGTCATCAAGACCATGAAGGAGACGGGCGCCGACATGAAGGTCAAGTACAAGGAGACCGCCCGCGGCGGCCTCGCGGTGAACGTCATCGAGTGCTGAGGAAGTGGGGACTCGCATCCCGGGTTCTCAGACCGGTCCGACAGCGAGGTCGTGAACCGGAAACCGGCCACCGAACACGACACCAAAGGTCTTACTACCAGTGGTAGGATGCGGTTCATGGCCGGTAGCAAAAAGTACTCGATCAGCCTTCCCGAAGACCTCGCCGAAACCGTACGTGCCCATGTCGGCCCCGGCGGCTTCTCCGCCTACGTGGCTGAAGCCTTGGAGCACCGGGTGGCCATGGACAAGCTCCGCGAGATTGTCGCCGACTTCGAGACCGACAACGACCCGCTCTCCCGAGACGAGGTCGAAGCGGCCCGCGCCCTGCTGCGGCATGACCACCGCAGCTCGGGCGGAGCCGCCGCCTGATGCCCGGCACGCTGCTGCTGGACAGCGAGGGCCTGTCGAAGCTCTACCTCAAAGATCGCGTCGTCGTGACCCTCGTACAGGCTGCTCTGGAGGAGGGGATGCGGGTGGCTACGACCGCAATGACCACCCTCGAGGCCGACTACAAGCACGTTCATCCCGCCCGCATCCGGTGGGTTCTCTCCCGCATCGACGTCCACGACGTCACGAAGAGCGTGGCGGACCAGGCCGCCGCGCTGCTCCGCAGCCACCACCTCCACGGCCACAAGCACGCGATCGACGCTGTCCTCGCCGTCGTCGCACGCGCCGCGCCAGGCCCCGTCACCGTCCTCACTTCCGACCCCGAGGATGTCGCCCTGCTGTGCGGGCCCGCCGTCGAGGTCACCAAGGTTTGAGCACTCAGCTCAGGAGACGGCCCGCGGCGGCCTCGCGGTGAACGTCACCGAGTGCTGACGGAGACGCCGGCTCTATCCGTGCTGAGTCCACATCGGAGTGGGAGAGATCCGGTGTCCGGCGAGCCATGACCGGGGCAGGCACTGCGCAGACGCTGCTCGCGCGGGCGCCAGAAGCACCGCTTGGAGGCGTCGGACGGCGTCGATGAGGTCCGCGGTCCAGATCATCTTGACCGCTGTTGCGGTCCCTTGACGGCCGCTCTGCGCTTCGGCTCAAAGCCTCCGTGAACGCAGTCGGCCTCCGCGCGCAGCCGCCGAGCCAGCAACGCGCATGCCTGAGCGGCCGACAACCGCAGCGGCTCGCGGACCGGTGCAGGCCACAGGACGGCGATGGCAATCAGTGATGCCGCGCCGGCCAGGAACCAGCCGCCGAGCCGGTCCGGGAGTGAACTCACCGAGCCGGGCAGCGTGACCGGCAGGATGAAGCTGACCAGGAGTGCGGTCGTCGCACTGGCCAGCACCGAGCTGACGACACCGAGGAACAGCACGAGAAACGCGATGAGGAAGGTGGCAGCCACTGCGGCCCAGACCGCTTGGGACGCCAGGGTTCCCAGGCAGACCAGTACCGCTCCGGCCAGCACCAGGCTGAACTGCGCCGACAGCCGTTCGCGCAGGGGTCCGGAGAAGTCGACGAACACCAAGGTCGCAAAGGCGCCGAAAGCCGCGAAGAGGGCAACGGTAGGGTCGCCGATCAGCTCGAGGGCCGTAGCGACGGCCGCGGGCACGACGACCCCGGCTCGGCCCGCTCGTCGTAGCGCGGAAAGCTCCGGGTCGCGCCTACGGAGCCGCCGGAAGATCCGCACCTGCGTGGGGCTCCTATGCCCGGGGTCATCCAGAGAGCCGAACCACCGCGACACCTCGCTCACGCCCTTCATCGTCGGCGCTCGGGCCGCGTGCCGTACCGCCGACATCGGTGAGCACACCTCAGCCGGAGAGACCGACCCGCAGGTCGGCCGGGTTATGGCTCGGACTCTCCGGACAGGGTGGAGGTCACTCGGCTGGCGATCGCCAAGGCCGCTCGGCTGCACGCACGGGACTTGACCCGAACCGAGGTATACGTCGTCGGCGACACTCCCCGCGACATCGAGGCAGCCCACGCGGCGAACGCGACTGCGATTGGGGTCGCAACCGGTCACTACACCGTCCAGGAGCTGCGTGCCACTGGCTAAGGCCGACCATGTGCGGCGTCTCTGACCGAGCCATTCCCCAGGCCTGTGATTCCGGAGGTGCTGCTGGAGTCGGAGTCAGCCCCGGACGCGGCCGGGGCTGACGCAGACCCGGTGGACCGGACCGCCCGCAGAGGCGAGGGGGCTAGGCCGCCTGGGCTGGGCGGCGCGGGGCGCACAGGGCCCAGATGATGAAGCCGTCCACGATTAGCAGCACGATGGACCACACCGGCGTGTAGGGCAGCCAGGCAAAGTTGGCGATCATGCCGAGTCCGGCCAGGACGACACCCGCAACGCGGGCCCACATAGCGCCGCTGAAGAGCGCGAAGCCGGCCAGCGCGATGGCGATGCCCAGGATGAGGTGCGTCCAGCCCCAACTCGTCAGGCTCCACTGGAATGTGTAGTTGTGGGTGGTGACGAAGACGTCGTCCTGGGCGATCGCGGAGATGCCCGCGAAGATCGCCATGATGCCACCGAAGATCATCAGGACGGCGGCCACCGCAGTCCCTCCGGCCGCCCATGCACTCTCGGCGGTCCGTTCGTGTGTCCCAGCTCGCATTCCGCCAACGTGACTGGCCATGTCGGGCTCCTACGGGTGTGAAGGTTCGCCGCTGACCCGGATGGCCGAATCAGCGACCCCGAACTCCACCCTGGCATGTCCGTTACGGACTGGCATCTCGGCTGTGTACCGCTCCACTGGGCGAGCTGCGGAACGACGCGTGCCGTGCCCGGCCGGCTGCCGGGCACGGCACGCGTCGTCGGCTTCCCGACTGGGTCCGGGAATGCCGTTCGGGTCCTCGGTTCTAGCGGCCCGTGTTCTGGAGTCGCTTCATGGCCGAGTTGTTGTGCACTTGCTTGAACGAGGGCTTGTGCTGGCCCGCTTCTTTCCTGCCGGCCGTGTTCTGCTGCTCGGCCGTGTCCTGGGCGTTCCCCTGGGTCCCTTGCCCCTCCTGCGAGGGCTGCTGCCGCCACACCTGGTCATCCTCGCTGTCATCCGGGTCGGGACAGGTCAGAGTGTTGTCCGTGGCATCGCAGTGCAGCCGCCAGACCACCCCGTCGGTGGTAGTGGCCTTCACCCACGCGTCATTGCCCTCGGCGGAAATCGTGGCGCCGCAGACATCCTCGGGGTGGTTGCCGAACGCGTCCGCGGGAGCGTAGGCGTCGTCGGCGTTGCACGACGCGGTGGGAGAACTCGAAGAAGCGGTCTGCTCCTTGTTGGTCTTACTGGTCTTGCTGCCCTGGCTGGTCTTGCTGCCGTTGCTGGTCTTGCTGCCGCTGCTGGTCTTGCTGCCGCTGCTGGTCTTGCTGCCGCTGCTGGTCTTGCTGCCGCTGCCGCTCCCGGTCTTGCTGCCGTTGCTGGTCTTGCTGCCGCTGCTGGTCTTGCTGCCGCTGCTGGTCTTGCTGCCGCTGCCGTTTCCGGTCTGGCTGCCGCTCCCGGTCTTGCTGCCGCTGCTGGTCTTGCTGCCGTTCCCGGTCTTGCTGCCGCTGCTGGTCTTGCTGCCGCTCCCGGTCTTACTGCCGCTCCCGGTCTTACTGCCGCTGCCGGTCTTGCTGCCGGTCTTGCTGCCGCTCCCGCTGCCCTTACCGTGCTTGCCGTGGTTCGGCCGCGGGTCGCCTCCACCGCCCGGGTGGGCCCCTTGGTCCGACGCGCCGCCCTTCTCGTGCGAGCCTGGCAACCCGGATGACCACGTCTTACCGTCCCAGTCCGGGTCCGGGGCGGAGGCCGCCGGCGCGGGCCTGCTGTGCGGCGCGGCGAACGCGGGACCCGCGAACCCCGCCAGTGAGACAGCCAGCGGCAGGATGAGGCCACCGGCCCGCCACGCATGCCTCTTGGAGCGCGGCGTGGGTTGGGTCCTGACATCAGGACGCATTCAACACTCCTTAGGATCCGATCGAGTGATGATGTGGAAGCCATGTCAACTTCCTCGAATTTCATCGGAGCGCGACGCCTGCGTCTTGAGAATTCACACTCGGACGGCTCTTGCATTCGAGCGTCACCCAGCCGGCTCAATACCCTCACGAACGGCGCAACGGCGTTTACGCAGCCCCACCGAAAAAGGTCAAGGCCGGCTGGGAAAGGGCCGATACACCTCGGCCGCACGTATAGCCCCTCCGCCGGGAAAGGCGGCGAGCGACGTCCAAGAGCCATCGGGGTCAGATCAGATGCCGGAAGGACTCTATGCGGGTATGCGTCTCGAATACTCTCTGGAAGGGTTCGTCACTCGGGACAGGAAGAGCCGCCATGCCTAAGACGCCTGCTTCGGGCCGTCTGCTGAGGAACCGGACCGGCCTCGGGCACAAGGTGAGTTACGCCCTGCGGAATCCGCACCGTATTCCGCAGCATCTGCGGCGCGCCGCGCGCGACGCGTGGCTGCGCGCCAAGCACCGTGACCATGTGTCGTACTACCGGGCCGTGATGGCCTCGGATGCCGCCCGCAGCGCGGACGCGGCGGTCGGCAGCAGGTCGAAGCAGCGGTGGCTGGCGCTCGGGCAGATGCAGTTCGACTATCTCGTCGAGCACGGACTGGGGCCCCACGACCGGATGCTCGAGATCGGCTGCGGCAATCTGCGGGCGGGGTGGCGCTTCATCGACTATCTCGAGCCCGGCCACTACTACGGGATCGACATCTCCCCGGACATCCTCATCGAGGCGAAGAAGACTCTGGTCCGCTACGGCCTGCAGCACAAGCTGCCGTATCTGACCATCGCCGACGATCTGACCCTGGATTTCCTGCCCAGCGGCTGGTTCACGGTGGTGCACGCGCACAGCGTGTTCTCCCACTCGCCGTTGCGCGTCATCGACGAATGCCTCGCCCATGTCGGCCGGGTGCTCGCGCCCGGCGGCTTCTTCGACTTCACCTTCGACCGCACCGAGGCCACCGAGCACCATGTGCTCCGCGAGGACTTCTACTACCGCACCGAGACACTCGTGCGCCTGGCCGAGCGGCATGGCCTTGCCGCCCGGCTCATGGAGGACTGGGAGCAGCGCCCGCACGGCCAGTCGAAGATCCGGGTCACCGCCCGTGCGGCCGAGACGGCCGCCTGAGGATCGCCTCCGTTCCGGACCCCGGGCACGCCTCGTACGGCGCCCTGGCCGGCAGTCTGCCTGCCGCTACGCCTTTGCCGGGGCCGCCGGGGCCAGCTGGCCACTGCGGCGCAGCACCGCGTACCCGAGGCCGATCCCGATCGCTACCGGCCACTCGAGCACGTCCGCGACACCCAGGGCGCCGAGCCCGAGGTAGACCGGCAGACCGCCCTTGGCGGGCAGCACCTTGCGGGCCACCGCGACCGGCAGCAGCGCCGCGTTCGCCGCACCGTTCGCGACACGGCCGAGCGACGGGAGCGACGGCCGCGATGGGAGCCTGAAGGTGATGGTGCGGCCGCCACCGCTGTCCGGGGCCTTGGCCGTACGCGCCGGAGCCGCCTTCGCGGCAGCCGTCTTCCGGGTCGTCTTGGTGGCACTTGTCCTCGCGGGAGTCGTCTTCGCCGCTGCCCGCGACCTGGTGGTTGCGGCCTTCGCCGCGGCGGAGGACGTACGCGAGGCCTGCGCGGTCCCGGGGCGCTTCGTTTTTCGAGTCGTGGGAGTGGTCACGAATCTCACATCCGCCCATGGCTCGTCGAGAACCACTTCACACCGACAATTCTAGTTCTGTGGCTTCTGGTGTACATCGGGCCGGTCAGGGAACGCGGGGCTTTCAGGAATGTCCGAGGGGACCGTCGATGTCACCGATGACAGGGATACGTATGCCCACACTGCCCCTGCTGGGCCCCCTCGGGGGCGGTCTGACAGCGGGGGCGCGCGAAGCGGTGGACCTGGCCGGACGTGTCGTCGGCCAGGTTGTCGGATGGCCGCAGCGCGCGGTGTGGGCGCGCCCGGGCCGCTGCTACATCGAGGTCCGCGGCGTGCGGGGCCCCGGTGGGGAACGGGTGGCGCGCCCCGTGGAGCAGACCCTCGAGCAGCATCCGGGAGTGCTGTGGGCCCGCGTGAACGCGCCGTCCGAGCGCGTCGTGGTGGCACTGGCGACCCCGCCACCCCCGCAGCGTGAGTTGATTTCGCTGGTCGCGCAGGCGGAGACCCGTGCTCATGCGCTGACGGTGCACGAGCACGACGAGTGGCTCCCGGAGCCGCACCACCCGAGCGAGGGGCCGCGGACCCGGCAGTCGGTCTCCGTTCTCGCCGCGGACGCCGTGGGTTTGGGCATCACCGTCCTGACACGCCTGGCGCCCTGGGCGCCGCTCCCCGCAGAAGTCGCGGCGCTGGCCGGAGCACTCCAGCACCATCCGCGGCTGCGTGGCCTGGTCTCCAAGAGCCTGCCGGGAGAGGAGCCGGCCGAATCGGTCCTGCCGGTCGTCAGCGCGCTGGCTCAGGGCGTGGCCACGCGTGGCGTCGGCCTGGTGGTCGATGTGGTCCTGAGGCTGGCCCAGTGGCGGGAGGCAACCGCGGAGCGCGACATCTGGGCGGCGGCCGAGCCGCGGCTGGTGCGCGGACCGGATGACGCGGCGGCTGAGCCGATCGTGGTGGAGCGGCCCGGACCGGTCCACCACGACGCGGTCGCGCGCTATGCCGAGCGGGCCATGGCCGCCGGTGCGGCCGCCGGCGCACTGGCCGTACCGTTCGCCGGTCCACGGCGCGGGCTCGCCGTCGCCCTGGCGTCGGTGCCGAAGGCACCGGGGACCGGGCGGGAGGGCTTCGCGACCACGCTCGGCCGGTACCTGTCACTGCGCGGCGTGATCGCCATGGACCGCTCCGCGCTGCGGCGGCTCGGGCAGGTCGACACCGTGGTGCTGGACGAGGCGGCGCTGGGCGGCGAGCGCTACGAGCTGACCGACCTGGAACTGCTGAACGGCGCTGAGCCCGAGGAGACGGCAGAGCGGCTCTTCGCACTGTTCGATCCCGAAGCGACCGACAAGGACCTCCACGACGACGGCTGGATGCTCGGGCCGTTGGAGAAGCTGGATCTGACGGGACGCACCGGGCGGCAGGCGGCGGCACAGCTGCGGCGGCAGGGCAGCGAGCGGGTGCTCGGCCTGGCCAAGGGGCGGCAGCTGCAGGCCGTGGTGGGCCTGTCCGTACAGACGGCCCCCGCAGCGGAGGCGGTGGCGGCGGCCGCCCGCCGGTCCGGGGTGCGGGTGGTGCTCGCCAGCGACCGGCCCGTCCCGGCCTTCGCCTTCGCTGACGTGGTGGTCCCCGCCGGACGCCGGCTGGTGGCGTCGGTGCGGTCGCTGCAGGCGGACGGCGCCGTGGTGCTGCTGGTGTCCGGCAACCGCCGGGCACTCGGGGCCTCGGACTGCGGGATCGGTGTGCACCACGCCGGCCAGCCTCCGGCATGGGGCGCGCATCTGCTGGTCGGCGCGCATCTGGACAGTGCCGCACTGATCGTCGACGCCGTCGGCGTGGCCGCCCGGGCGGACCACGACAGCTTCGTACTGGCCGCGAGCGGCAGCGGAATCGGCGCGGTCGCCGCCGTGCAGGCCGCTCCGGAGCGGGCGACCGCGCGGGGCGCGGCGGCCGGCAACGCGGCCGCGTCCATCGCGTTCTGTCTGGGTGTGTGGCGTGCCCGGCAGCTGCTGGCCCGCCCGGTCGCCCCGGCCGCCGGGACCACGCCCTGGCATCTGATGCCCGCATCCAGGGTGCTGGAGCGGCTGGGCACCAGGCCCGAGGGCCTGACCCCGAAGGAGGCCGCGGAACGCGCCGGGATCGGGCCCCGGGCGGGCGAGCCGGCGCGTACGACGCT
The DNA here is from genome assembly GCF_054963655.1 of Streptomyces sp. HSS9-12. NCBI lineage: Bacteria > Bacillati > Actinomycetota > Actinomycetes > Kitasatosporales > Streptomycetaceae > Streptomyces > Streptomyces sp. HSS9-12. The sequence goes on from NZ_JBUEGC010000027.1 coordinate 10,032, forward strand.
TCCGCACGCGTTCGTCGATGAGCTGGCCAACCCGCTGACGCCTGTGCTGGCGGCCGGGGCCGCGCTGGCCGCCGCCGTGGGGTCGCGTACGGACGCCGCGCTGGTGGCCGCGATCACCAGCACCTCCGCACTCGTCGGCGGCTTTCAGCGGGTCCGGACCGAGCGCGCCCTGGCGGGCCTGTTCGCCCGCTCGGCGATCGGCGCGCGGGTGCGCCGCGGCGGCGTTGAACGGCTGGTCACCGCCGGGGATCTGGTGCCGGGCGACATCATCGTGCTGCGGCCCGAGGACGTGGTGCCCGCCGACTGCCGGCTGCTGGAGGCAGAAGGCCTGGAAGTCGACGAGTCCTCGGTGACCGGCGAGTCCCTGCCGGTGCGCAAGGATCCGGTGCCGGTGATCGCCACGCACCTCGCGGACCGGCACTCCATGCTCTACGAGGGCAGCACGATCTCCGCCGGCCGGGCTGTGGCCGTGGTGGTGGCCACTGGGGCGACGACCGAGGTCGGGCGCAGCATGGCCACCGCCCGCCGGGCGGCTCCGGTCACCGGCGTGGAGGCCCGCCTCACCTCGCTGACGCGGGCCGGACTGCCGCTGGCGCTGGGCTCCGCGGCCGCGGTGACCGCGGCCGGGCTGCTGCACCGGCACCGCCTGACCGACACCCTCGCCTCCGCCGTCAACCTGGCTGTCGCCTCCGTCCCCGAAGGACTGCCGTTCCTGGTCAACGCGGCCCAACTGGCGGCCGCCCGGCGGCTGGCCGACCGCGGCGCGCTGGTCCGCAATCCGCGCACCATCGAGGCGCTGGGCCGGGCGGATGTGCTGTGCTTCGACAAGACCGGCACCCTCACCGAGGGACACCTGGAGCTGGCGGCCGTCAGCGACGGCGAGGAAGCCCTCCCCGTGGACCGGCTCGGCAAGTCGCAGAAGGATGTGCTGGCCGCGGCCCTGCGGGCCACTCCGCCCGCGCGGCAGGCCGAGCCCATGGCCCACCAGACCGACCGGGCGGTGGCTGCCGGAGCCCGGCGCGCGCATGTGTCCGTACGCCACGGGGCGCCCCACTGGCAGCGCACCGACTCCCTGCCCTTCGAGCCGTCCCGCGCGTACCACGCCACGGCCGGGCGTACGTCGCGCGGCATACTGCTCAGCGTCAAGGGAGCACCGGAGAACGTGGTGGCCCGCTGCGGATACCGGCATGTGCACGGCAGGACCGTCCCCCTCGACGACGCCGCCCGCAAGGACCTCTCCGCCATGGCCGAGACGCTCGCCGGTGCCGGGCGTCGCATCCTCGCCGTCGCCGAACGCACCATGCGCCAGGACGAGGAGCTCGACGACGACACCGTGAACGGCCTGGTCTTCCTGGGGTTCATCGCCCTGGCCGACCCGGTCCGTACCAGTGCGGCCCCCGCGACCGCCCGGCTGCGCAGGGCCGGGGTGCACATCGTCATGCTGACCGGCGACCATCCCGCCACCGCCGACGCCATCGCGGCCACCGTCTTCGAGGACAAGGAGCTGACGGTCACCACCGGCCCCGAGCTGGACGGGCTCGACGACGCGGAGTTGGACGCGCGGCTGCCGACCGTGGATGTGATCGCCCGCTGCAGCCCGCACCACAAGGTCCGTATCGTCCAGGCGTACCAGCGGCTCGGCCGGGTGGTGGCGATGACGGGCGACGGCGCCAACGATGCTCCCGCCATCCGCCTCGCAGACGTCGGCATCGCTTTGGGGCGGCGCGGCACACCGGCCGCCACGGCGGCCGCCGATCTGGTGGTCAGCGACGACCGCCTGGAGACGATCATCGCGGCCCTGACCGAGGGCCGCGCCATGTGGGCGTCGGTACGGGCGGCCCTGGCGATCCTCATCGGCGGCAATCTGGGCGAGGTGACGTTCAGCGTGCTGGCCTCGGCGCTGACCGGCAGCGCGCCGCTGAATGCCCGTCAGATCATGCTGGTCAACCTGCTGACCGACCTCGCTCCGGCGCTGGCCATCGCCGTGCGCGAGCCGACGGAGGACATCGGCGAACGGCTGCTGCGCGAGGGACCGCAGCAGTCGCTGGGCGCCCAGCTGACGTACGACATGCTGGTGCGCGGCAGCACCACCACCCTCGGCGCCGGGCTGGCATGGGGCGCCGCGCGGCTGACCGGCAGGCAGCGCCGTGCCAGTACGGTCGCGCTGGCGGCCGTGGTCGGCACCCAGCTCGCGCAGACCCTCACCGCGGGCGGCCTGGACCGCAATGTCCTTACCGCGGGCCTGGGTTCCGCGGCGGTCCTGGCGGCCATCATCCAGACCCCGGGCGTCAGCCAGTTCTTCGGCTGCACCCCGCTGGGGCCCATCGCGTGGGGCATCGCGCTGAGCGCGATCACGTCGGCGGCGGCCCTCAACCTCGCTCTGACTCCGCTGTCCCGCCGGCTGGCGGACGGGGAATGAGCCCACCGGTCGTTGTCAGTGGCGACGCCTACGCTCGCAGCATGAGTTACGCAGACCTGCGCGAACTGCGGACCGCGCTCAGCACCGCCTCCGACATCGCCTTCACTCTCGACGCCTCGCCGTCGGCCCACCAGGCGGACCAGCTCGTGGACGTCCTGCGGCGCGCGTTGGGCTACGCCCAGGCGCTGTCCGAGGAGCACGGCGCCACCGGGTGCCGTGAGCATCCGCGTGGCGCCGTCGATCCGTTGTACGGGGATCCGGAGGACCCGCTGCCGCCCGGCTACGGCAAGTGCCTGCTGTGCAACGACCGCAGACGGCGGGCGAGTACGCAGCGCCACAGCCGCCGCTGACGCGGCCCGGCGCCGGGCGCAGGGGTTCTGCTGCCGCTCAGTCCTGCTTCTGCTGGATCGCCCAGAACTCGTCGAAGGAGAGCAGGCCGTCGCCATCGCTGTCGGCGTTGTTGATGATGGCCTGGGCGACGGTCTCGGTGACGAACGGGTCACCCAGCTGAGCCATGACGCTCTTGTACTCGCGAGCCGAGATCAGCCCGTCCCCGTTGAGGTCGTACCGCTCGAACGCCCGCCGCGCCGCCTCGATGTCCGCCACTGGTCCACCCCTTTGCCCATGACCTGCTTGACGCGAACAGATTATCGGCAAGGTGATGCGTGGTTGCCGCTGGTGCCCGCGCTTCAGCGGAAGATGCCGGTGTGCCCCAGGGAGTAGCGGCCGGGCTGGGGATAGACGGCGAGGCCGTGCGGACCGCTGCCGACCGGGATACGGGCGAGCTGCTTCCCGGTGTGCGTGTCAATGGCGTACACCTCCGAGTTGTAACGGCCCGACAGCCACAGGACCTTGCCGTCCGCGGAGACTCCGCCCATATCGGGGCTGCCGCCGTTCGGCAGGCGCCACTTCTTGGTCAGCTTGTTCTGGGCGAAGTCGAAGACCGAGACGGTCCCCTCGCCGCGGTTGGAGATGTACATCGAGCGGGAGTCGCGGCTGACGTAGAGGCCGTGCGCGCCCTTACCGGTGGGCAGCAGTTTCGGAGTGGTGAACTTGTCGCCGTCGAGCACCCAGACGCCGTCCGCCACCATGTCGGCGATGTACCAGGTCTTCCCGTCCGGCGAGATCTTCACGTCCTGCGGCATGGCCCCCGGGAAGGGCAGCCGCTGCTTGCTGAGGACCCTCATCTTCGCGGTGTCGACCTTCAGCAGTTCAGCGGAGAACTCACAGGAGACGATGAAGTAGCGCCCGTCCGGGGAGAAGTCGGCGTGGTTGACGCCCCAGCAGGGGACGGGGACGGTCTTTCTGACCGCCATGGAGTGAGGGTCGCGGAAGACCAGCTCCCGGTCGAGAGAGGCCATCACGACGGCGTACTTGCCGTTGGGCGTGAAGTAGAGGTTGTACGGGTCGTGCACGTCGACCGGCTTGCCCGCCTTGCCCGTCGCGGGGTTGATCGGGGTGAGGGTGTGGCCGCGATTGTTGTTGACCCACAACGTCTTCAGGTCCCAGGACGGGACGACGTGCTGCGGCTGGATTCCGACCTTGATCGTCTCAATGACCTTGTACGTCTTCGGGTCGACGACCGAGACCGTGTCGGAGTTGGTATTCGGGACATACACCCGGGAGGGGAAGTCCTTGACCACCGGGGAGAGCTGGTTCGGCCGGTCGGCGGCGTACACGTCACGGGGGTCGAGCAGCGGCGGCATGCCCGGCAGCCCCAGGTCCGCCACCGGCGTCGGAGAGCCGCTCGGCCTGGCGGCGGGGGCCGGCGTACGGCCCTTGGTCGCGGCGGACGAGCAGCCGGCGCCCGCGGCGGCGAGGAGCACGGCGAGGAATATGAGTGCACGGACGGTCAGTGAGGTCACACGGCCATTCAAGGACAGACAGGAAGTGGTCTCACTATTTACACGTCTATCCGGGTCCCGGGAGCCTTCAGCGGTCGCTGATCCGCATCTCGAACCATGTGGTCTTGCCGCGCGGAAGCAGATCCACGCCCCACCGGGCGGAGAGCGTGTCGACCAGGAACAGCCCGCGGCCGCTGGTGTCCATCTCCTGCACCGGCATCAGACACGGCAGACCGCGGGACGGATCCCGCACCTCGATACGGATCCACCCGCGGCGTTTGAGCATCTTCAGCCCGAACGTACGGGCCCCGGTGTGCCGTACGGCGTTGCCGACCAGCTCCGAGACCAGCAGCACCGCACGCTCGGCGAGCTCGGGATCCAGCCCCCACTGACGGAGGACGACCGACTGCGTCAACCGGCGGGCGGCACCGGCGGATTCAGGACGCGAGGGGAGCCGCACTTCGTCAACTGTCGGATTGCCGAAGAGTTCGAGTGCTCTGCGCGCACGTTCATCATCGACCGATGGCACCCACCGCGTAGCGGCCATACTGGCGCGCCGCTGAGGCTGCTCCATACCCTCCAGGCCCGGCATGCCCCCATCATGGCTGCCCAGAAGGCGTCACGGGATGGAACCAAGGGATTACGCTCGACGGAATCCCCGGTTCCCACCCAGCCTGCGTCATATACCAGCTGCAACTGACTCACCAGTACCGTCGGCTGAGCTGCACTGACGCAGTGCACACAGATGATCGCCGAGTGTGCCGAAAGGTTCTTCCTTACGGTTCGATTACGGCCCGTCCATTCGCCCGCATGGGGCAGCGCGGCCAGGGACAGGCCGTCGGCACGCGAGGAAGTACCGGCCGGTCAGCGGAATTTGGCCTTGCCGGGACCCTCCTCGACAAAACTGCGCATACCGATCTCGCGGTCCTCCGTGGCGAACAGCCCGGCAAACCAGGTGCGTTCGATGGCCAGCCCGGTGTCGATGTCCGTCTCGAGCCCGGCGTCCACGGACTCCTTCGCGGCCCGCAGCGCCATGGCCGGGCCCAGTGCGAGCTTCGCGGCCCACGCGTGCGCCTGCTCGTACACCTCCGCCGCCGGAACGACCCGGTCCACCAGCCCGATGGCCAGCGCCTCGTCGGCCTTGACATGCCGGCCGGTGAAGATCAGGTCCTTGGCCTTGGACGGGCCGACCAGCCGGGCCAGGCGCTGGGTTCCGCCCGCGCCCGGGATCAGGCCGAGCAGGATCTCCGGCTGGCCGAGCTTGGCGTTGTCCGCGGCGATCCGGAAGTCGGCGCACAGCGCCAGCTCGCAGCCGCCGCCCAGGGCGTAGCCGGTGACCGCGGCGACGACAGGCTTGGGGATACGGGCGACGGCGGTGAAGGACTCCTGCAGGTCACGGGAGCGGGCCACCATGGCCGCATGGTCCATGGCCTGCATCTCCTTGATGTCCGCGCCGGCCGCGAACACCTTCTCGCCACCCCACAGGACCACGGCGCGTACGTCCTCGCGGCGGGTCACCTCCACGGCGAGTTCGCGCAGCCGGTCCTGGGTGGCGATGTCCAGCGCGTTCATCGGCGGGCGGTCCAGGCGGATGGTGCCGACGCCGTCGGCGACCTCGAGATGCACAGTCATGCCCGCAGGTTAGCGGTCGTTCACGGGAAAGAGCCCGGTGCGGTTGATCACAACATCGGGCTCTTCCCCCGCCTGGCGCCGACTACTGCGGCGCCTTCCACTCGTCCCAGTCCATGTTCCAGCCGTTGAGGCCGTTGTCGGGCTGGATCTGCTTGTCCTTCGAGTGCTTCACGATCACCACGTCACCGATGATGGAGTGGCGGAAGAACCACGCGGCCGGGGTGGAGCTGTCGCCGGCGCCGCGTACGTCGAAGAGCCCGACGCAGCCGTGGCTGACGTTGGCATTCCCGAAGGTGGCCCGGCCCGCCCAGTAGTTGCCGTGGATGAAGGTGCCGGAGGTGCTCAGCCGCATCGCATGCGGCACGTCCTTGATGTCGTACTCGTCCCCGAAGCCCACGGTGTCGCCGTTCATCCGCGTCACCCGGTACTTCTCGCTGATCACCATCTGACCGTTGTACGTGGTGTGGGCCGGGGCACCCGAGGTTATCGGGATGGTCTTGATCACCTTTCCGTCACGCACGACGGTCATCTCCTTCTTCTTGGCGTCGACGGTGCTCACCTGGCTGCGACCGATGGTGAACGTGACGTCCTTGGCCTGCTTGCCGTACACGCCGGGCCTGCCCTCGACCCCGTCGAGGTTCAGGCTGAGCGTCACCTTGGTGCCGGGCGCCCAGTACTTCTCCGGCCGGAAGTCCAGCCGGTCGTTGCCGAACCAGTGGCCCTCGATCGGTACGGACGGCTTGGCCGTGACCTTGATCGCCTTCTCGACGGCCTCGGGGGCGGTGATCCCCCGGCTGAACCTGATCGACACCGGCATGCCCACGCCGACCTTCTGGCCGTCCTCCGGCGTGAAGTAGCCAATGAAGGTGTTCTTCGGAACGAGGGTGGTGAAGGTGGCGTGTTCGGCCGATTCCCGGCCCGCGGAGTCCTTGGCGACGGCGTCGACCGTGTACTTGGTGGCGGCGGCCAGATGGCCCGCTGGCTTCCAGAGCGTGCCGCGCTCGGTGATCTTCCCGGGGACTTTGTTGCCCTTGGCGTCCTTGACCTGGACGGAGGTCAACCTGCCCTTCTCGGCAGTGACCTTGAGCGCGCCGGTGGTCTCCACGCCGTCCGCCCGGTCCTTCGGCGTGATCCTCACGACAGCCTGCGGGTTCTTGGTGTCGACGGTCCCGTCGCGGTGGCGCGAACCGGAGTCCTCCGCCTCGCCGCACGCGGTGACCGTCACCAGCAACGCGCCGAGCAGCAGGGGCAGCAGGCCCTTGCCCCGGCCCCCCCGGCGGCTCCACGGCCGCCTCCGTCCGCCCGGCACGCCCGGTATCGCCTGAACGTTCACAGTGCACTCCCCTCGCACCGGCCGCTCCCGCGGTCCGGCCCGCTCCCCCATGTGCGATAACGTGCGCACACGTCGATAGACAACCACACCGCCGTCACTGAGAGATCCCCCGGATTGTCACGGGTCAGTCCCAACTGCGGCGTGAATCCCGATGGGTACGGTTCCCGACGCGGGATCAGCCGGCGCGGTCAGTGGAGGGCCGAGCCCGCCCGCCACTGCTCCCACGGCATGTTCCAGCCACCGAGTCCATTGTCGGGCGCCACGACGCGTTCGTCACTGCCTACGACCTCGACGACGTCCCCCACCAGGGAGTTGGCGTAGAACCAGCCCGCCGGGGTCATGGCATCGCCGCCCACCGCATCACGCAGGCCGATGCAGCCGTGGCTGGTGTTGGCCGAGCCGAACGTGCTCGGCGCGGCCCAGTAGTTGCCGTGCAGAAATGTCCCCGAGGTCGTCAGCCGCAGCGCGTGCGGCACATTCGGGATGTCGTACTCCCCATGGAAGCCGACCGTATCCCCGTCCATCCTGGTCACCTGGTGCCGCTCCATCACCACCATCTTCCCGTTGTAGGTGGCATTGCCGGGCTCGCCCGCGGTGATGGGCAGGACGACCGGCCTTCTGCCCTCCCGATGCACGGTCATGGTGTGCGCGGCCACATCGACTGTGCTGGTCCGACTACGGCCGACGGTGAAGCGCACCGTCTTGTGCTGGATGCCGTATGCGCCCGGCGCCGCCTTCACATCGCGCAGCCGCAGCCGTACGGTCACCTCGGTGCCGGGCTGCCAGTACCTGCGGGGCCGGAAGTCCAGCCGGGTGTCGCCGAACCAGTGGGCCGCGATCTCCACCGGCGGCCTGGCGCGGACCCGGATGGCGCGCTCGACGGCGGCGCGGTTCGCGGCGGGCCGGTTGAAGTCGAACGAGACGATCATGCCGGTGCCGACGGTGGAGCGGTGTTCGGGGCGGAAGGAGCCGATGAAGAGGTGCTCGGGGACGAAGGTGGTGAAGGCGGTGTGGCGGGCGACGCGGCGGCCCTGCCCGTCCACCGCGACCGCGTCCACGACATACCTGCCACCGAGCGCGAGCCGGCCGGCCGCCGACCGCCAGCGCATTCCGTCCCCGCTGATACGCCCCCGAACGGAACGCGGGTCGCGCGCGTCCCCGACCCCGACGCCGAGCTCGACCACGCGGACCCACTCCAGCCGGCCCTCCGGCACCGACACCTCAACGGGCGCGGTGGCCCGTACGCCCTTGGCCCCGTCCGCCGGACTCACCCTGATGGCCTGATCCGGCAACCGCGGCGGGCCGCCCAGCACAAGACCCGACAAACCGCAGCCGGCCACCGCGGCCAGGGCCGGCAGGACGGCGAGCAGCCGTCCTACGCGCGCAGCGCGCATCACTACCTGTCCCACGCCGGACCCAACGATCAGACCCCGCGGGGGAAACGTGAGCGCCCGGCCGGTTCCGGGCAGAACAGGTGGAGGACCACGAATCGGGGCGCACGGCCGGGACGCCGGGTGCCCTCCCCAGCCGAGCGGCCGGGGCGTGGTCCGGACCGTCCCTCCCGCCCCTCGGCGCGGAGGAGCCCATCCGCGAGCCGCCGGAGGCGAACACGTGTCGAGCGCAGCCGAGCAGAAGGCAGTTCACGGACCCCCGGCGGACGGTCCCAGCACGGACGCGGCCGGATCCAACGGCCACGGGTCGGCCCAGGCGGCGGCCGCTGACGCTGCCCCCACCGCCTCCGAGGACGACCTCACGGCGAGCGAGCCAAAGGGCGCGCCGGTGCCGCAATCCTCCTGGGAGCACCTCCCGGGCCGTCAGGCCCAGGAGGACTACCGCTGGGGGTGCCCCCAGAGACCAGGCGTCGGAGCGAGGAACGAGCGACAGAGCGCAGCTGTCGTGGGGGCACCCCCCCAGCCCCCACCCGGCCGAAGGCTGGAGGAGAGCGTCGGCGCCGGGTCCAAGCGCCCGGAGGCGAGCCGAGCCAGGCAAGAGGGGAGCAGTTGGCCGGGGAGTCCGCAGCCGCTGGGGGCGCGGTTCCGCGTTGGGACCGACCGGGTGGCCGGGACGAACTTCGCGCTGTGGGCAGGCGGTGCGGAGGCCGTCGAGGTGTGCCTGTTCGACGACGACGGCAGGGAGGCCCGCTGGGCGCTGACCGAGCTGACGCATGAGATCTGGCACGGCTTCGTCCCCGGCGTCCACCCCGGGCAGCGGTACGGCTTCCGCGTGCACGGCCGCTGGGACCCCTGGACCGGCGCCCGCTGGAATCCCGCCAAGCTGCTCCTCGATCCCTACGCCCGCGCCGTCGACGGGGACTTCACGCTTCCCCCCGAGGTCTACGGACACGTACGGGACTGGCCGGAGCAGCACATCGCCGACACCGTGCGCGACGGCCGCGACTCCGCGCCGTACGTCCCCAAGGGCGTGGTCGTACACGACGACGGCCCCGACGAGTGGGCCGACGACGTCCGCCCCAAGACGCCGTGGGCGGACTCCGTCATCTACGAGCTGCACGTCCGCGGCTTCACCATGCGCCACCCGGGCGTACCCGAGCATCTGCGCGGCACGTACGCGGGGCTCGCGCACCCGGCCGCGATCGAGCACCTCACCCGGCTCGGGGTGACGGCCGTGGAGCTGCTGCCCGTACACCAGTTCGCCCACGAGGACCATCTGCTGCGCCGGGGCCTGCGCAACTACTGGGGCTACAACTCCATCGGCTACTTCGCCCCGCACGCCTCCTACGCAGCCTCCGGCACCCGCGGCCAGCAGGTGGGCGAGTTCCGGCGGATGGTGCGCGCCCTGCACGCCGCCGGTATCGAGGTCATCCTCGACGTGGTCTACAACCACACAGCTGAGGCGGGCGAGCTGGGCCCCACCCTCTCCCTGCGCGGCATCGACAACCGCGGCTACTACCGCCTCCAGCAGGACCCGCGCCGTTACGCCGACTACACCGGCTGCGGCAACACCCTCCACGTCGTGCAGCCGAGCGTCCTGCGCCTGATCACCGACTCGCTGCGCTACTGGGTGACCGAGATGGGCGTCGACGGCTTCCGCTTCGACCTGGCGGCCGCTCTCGCCCGCTCCTTCCACGACGTGGACATGCTCTCGCCCTTCCTCGCCGTCATCGCCCAGGACCCGGTCCTGCGGCGGGTGAAGCTGATCGCCGAGCCGTGGGATGTGGGCTCCGGTGGCTACCAGGTCGGCGCCTTCCCACCCCTGTGGACGGAGTGGAACGACCGCTACCGCGACGCCGTACGCGACTTCTGGCGCGGCGCCCTGCCGGACGTACGGGATCTCGGCTACCGGCTGTCCGGCTCCAGCGATCTGTACGCGTGGGGCGGCCGCCGCCCGTACGCCTCCGTCAACTTCATCACCGCCCACGACGGCTTCACTTTGCGCGACCTGGTCAGTTACGAAGGCAAGCACAACGAGGCCAACGGGGAGGGCAACCGCGACGGCACGAACGACAACCGGTCGTGGAACTGCGGTGCGGAGGGCGAGACCGACGACCCGGACATCCTCGCCCTGCGCCGCCGCCAGCTGCGCAACCTGCTGACCACGCTGCTGCTGTCCACCGGCGTACCGATGCTCGTCGCGGGCGACGAGATGGGCCGTACGCAGGGCGGCAACAACAACGCGTACTGCCAGGACAACGAGACGAGCTGGGTGGACTGGTCGCTGCCGGAGGATCCCGGCTGGCGGGCGCTGCATGAGCTCACGTCCCGGATCACCGCGCTGCGCCACGCGCATCCGGTGCTGCGCCGCCGCGCCTTCTTCTCCGGCCGGCCGCAGAGCCCGGACGGGCTGCAGGACCTGGCCTGGTTCACTGCGGAGGGCCGGGAGATGACCGAGGCGGACTGGTACGCGCCCCGGTCCGTACTCGGCATGTACCTCTCGGGCCGCGACATTCCGCAGCGCGATGCCCAGGGCGTGCAGATCACCGACGAGAGCTTCCTCGTCGTGCTGCACGCGGGCCATGAGCCGGTCGCCTTCACCCTTCCGGCCCAGCCGTGGGCCACGGCGTACGAGCTGGTCGTGGACACCTCGCGGGAGGACCAGTCGGAGCCGCCGGGGACCGTGTACGAGGCGGGGCACGAACTGGCCGTGCCCGCACGGTCGGTGCTGCTGTTGCGGGCGGTTCAGGAGTAGCGCAGCGCCGAGCGGCCGTCACCTCATTGGCGCAGAAATCAGGTGAGCGCTGTCAGTGGTGAACCGTAGTCTCACTGCTGATGCTGCTGTCTGCCACGCGCCCAGAGCCGGAATCCGAGTCGCAGCCGGAGTCCGAGCCGGACCAGGCGCCACGCTCCGCCGTGCGGTCCCTGCTGCGGCTGTGGCCGTATGTCCGCCCGGTGCGCGCGCGGCTGTTCACGGCGGCGGTCGTGGCGGTCGTGGCGTCGTGCCTGAGTCTGGTCATCCCACTGGTGCTGAAGTGGATGGTGGACGGGCCGGTGGCCGACCGCGATCCGGGCGGGGTGTGGCTGGGCGGCGCGTATCTGCTGTTGCTGGGGATGGCGGAGGCCGGGCTGTTCGGGCTGCGGCGCTTGCTTGTGGCACGGCCGCTCGCATCGGTGGAGGCCGCCATGCGGGCGGATGTCTACCGCCATCTGCAGCGGCTCCCGGTCTCCTTCCACGACCGCTGGCCGTCGGGGCAGCTGCTGTCGCGGGCCACCACGGATCTGCAGCTGCTGCGGATGTTTCTGGCCTTTCCGATGACGTTTCTGCTCGTCAACGGCACCACGATCGTCGTGGGGTTCGTCCTGCTGCTCAGCCAGGACTGGGCGCTCGGGGTGGTGCTGCTCGGTCCGGTCGTACCGCTGGTGATCCTGTGCTCGCTGTTTGAGTCGCGGTACTCGCTCGCGGCCCGTAGGGCGCAGGACCAGGTCGGCGACCTGGCGACGGTCGTCGAGGAGAGTGTGCTCGGCATCCGCATCATCAAGGGCTTCGGCCGGCACCGCAGCCAGGCGCGGGCTTTCCGCGCGCTGTCGCGGCGACTGCGCGGTACGGAACTGCACAAGGCGCGGCTGCTGGCGGCGATTTGGGCGTTCATCATGACACTGCCGGAGATCGCCATCGGGGCGGCGCTGGTGCTGGGCACGGTCCAGGTCGCCGACGGGGGCCTGTCCGCGGGCACGCTGGTGGCGTTCCTGTCCACGGCGCTGGCGCTGCGCTGGCCGGTGGAGTCGATCGGCTTTCTGCTGGCGATGAGCCAGGAGTCGGCGACGGCCACACAGCGCTTCTTCGAGGTCATGGATCACCCGGAGACGGTGGACGCTCGCGGCTCGGCCTTCGTGGCAGGCGGCTCCCCGGAGTCCGGCGCGAAAACCCAGGGTTTACGGGCGGCCCTCCCGGGGTCCCCGGAGGCCGGCGGTGCACCGGCTGACGGCGGGATGAGCTTCGAAGGGGTGGAGTTCCGCTACCCCGACGCGGCACCGGACTCCACCCCGATCCTGCACGGCATCGACCTCCATATCCAGGCCGGCGAGACCATGGCCCTGGTCGGCGCCACCGGCTGCGGCAAGACCACCCTCACCGCTCTCGTCCCGCGGCTGCACGAGGTGACCGGCGGCCGGATCACCCTGGACGGCGAGGACATCGCGCTCATGCCGCGTGCCCGGCTGCGCGAACTGGTCGCCGTCGCCTTCGAGGAGCCCACCCTGTTCTCCGCCACCGCCGCGGAGAACGTACTGATGGGCGCGGACGGCGCTGGTGAGGACGAGCTCGTACGGGCTCTGGAGATCGCCCAGGCGGAGTTCGTGCACGCCCTCCCCCAGGGAGCACGTACGCCGGTCGGCGAGCAGGGCCTGAGCCTGTCCGGTGGGCAGCGGCAGCGGCTCGCGCTGGCGCGGGCGGTGGTGGGCAGCCCCCGCTTCCTGGTTCTGGACGACCCGCTGTCGGCGCTCGATGTGCATACGGAAGCTCTGGTGGAGACCGCCCTGCGGCAGGTGCTGGCGACGACGACCGCACTGGTGGTCGCCCACCGCCCCTCCACCGTGCTGCTGGCCGACCGGGTGGCCCTGCTGTCCGGCGGCCGTATCGCCGCGGTCGGCACGCACCAGGAACTGCTGCACAGCAACGCCGAGTACCGGCTGCTGCTGTCCGGCGGCCCGGCCGAGCGCACCGCCGCCGACGCCCCGGCTGACGGTGACCGGCCCGCAGCGGAAGGGGGCTTCGACCGATGACCACGATGGAATCCGGCCGTTCAGCTGACGACGGAAGCAGTGACGAGGCCTCCGGCGCCAACCGGGAGGACGAGCACGCCGGGCCGGGGGCGACAGCGCACGAGGACCAGGCCCCCGCCGACGCCCGGCCGTCGGACCCTCCCTCCGGGAAGGAAGACCCCTTCGACCGCGATGTGCTGCCCGCTCCCAAGGGGGCGTCCCGCGCGCTGCTGGGTTCCCTGCTGCGGCCGTACCGCCTGCGGGTCTGGCTGGCCGCCGTGCTTCTGCTCGTGCAGCAGGCCGCTGTGAACGCGGGCCCGCTGCTGGTCGCGTTCGCCATCGACCAGGCCGTACCGGCGCTGCGCCACGGCGCCTACGGACCCCTGGCCGCCGTCGCCGCCGGGTATCTCCTCTGCTCGCTGGCCTCCGGCGCGCTCCAGTACGCCTTCATCCAGGCCTCGGCCCGGGTCAGCCAGGACGTGCTGCTCGATCTGCGCGGCCGGATCTTCCGTCATGCGCAGGCCCTGAGCCTGGACTTCCACGAGCGCTACACCTCGGGCCGGCTCATCTCGCGCGCCACCACCGACGTGGAGTCGCTGCGCGAGCTCCTCAACGAAGGCCTGGAGGAACTGCTCGGCGTCGGGCTGTCCGTGGTCTACATCGGGGTGCTGCTGCTGTATCTCGACTGGGGCCTGGGCGCGGCGGCGCTGCTCTCCTTCGTGCCGCTCCATCTGCTCGTACGGTCCTTCCAGCGCCGCTCCATGCGGGTCTACCGCAAGCGGTCCACCGCCATCGCCGCCGTCATCGTGAAGTTCGCGGAGACGATGAACGGCATCCGGCCCGTCCAGGCGTTCCGGCGTGAGCGGCCCAACAACGCCGAGTTCCGTACGCTCAACCACCGGCACGAGCGCGTCAACGGCGACGCGATCCTGGAGATGGCCCGCTACGTGGTCTCCTCCCGGCTGGTGGCGAACGTCGCCGTGGCCGCGATCGTGCTGTGGGGCGCGTACCGAGTGGCGTCCGGTGGCCTGGAGCTGGGCGTGCTCGCCGCGGCCGTGCTCTATCTGCGGCGGCTGTACGACCCGATCGACCGGCTCGGCATGTTCCTGAACTCCTACCAGTCGGCGGCCGCGTCACTGGAGAAGATCGCCGGCCTGCTCGCCCAGCGGCCCTCCGTGCCCGAGCCCGCCGCTCCACGGCGGCTGCCCGGCCGGCCGGCGGACCGCCCCGGTCGCGAGGTCGTCTTCGAGGACGTGCGATTCGCCTACCGTACGGGCGGGGAGGTGCTGCCGAGCTTCGGCCTGGTGCTGCCCGCCGGTCAGACCGTGGCCGTCGTCGGCACCACGGGCGCCGGCAAGTCCACCCTCGCCAAGCTCCTCGCCCGCTTCTACGACCCGACCAGCGGCCGCGTCCTGCTCGACGGTGTGGATCTGCGCGACCTGGCCGCGCCGGAGCTGCGCCGCGGGGTGGTGATGGTGACGCAGGAGGCCTTCCTCTTCTCCGGCACGGTGGCGGAGAACATCGCGATCGGCCGCCCCGACGCGGGGATGGAGGAGATCGAGCGGGCCGCCAAAGCCATCGGCGCGCACGACTTCATCGCCGCCCTGCCCGACGGCTACGACACGGACGTCCGCAAGCGCGGCGGCCGTATCTCCGCCGGGCAGCGCCAACTGGTCGCCTTCGCCCGCGCGCTGCTCGCCGACCCTTCCGTACTGATCCTCGACGAGGCCACCTCCTCGCTGGACATCCCCGGTGAACGCGCCGTTCAGCAGGCCATGCACACCGTGCTGCAGGGCCGCACGGCGGTGGTCATCGCGCACCGGCTGTCCACGGTGGAGATCGCGGACCGGGTGCTGGTGATGGACCGCGGGCGGATCGTCGAGGATGGCAGCCCCAAGGATCTGATCGCCGGAAGCGGGCGCTTCGCGGAGCTGCACCGAGCGTGGCGGGACAGTCTCGGCTGAACCTCGCCCGCTCCGGAGCCTGTTCGCAATGCGGGCGGCGCTGTTTGGACAACGGACGTCTTCCGGCCAATTTATTGACGCGCTCCTGACACGCACGGCCGCCGGTGGCACTCTTCCCTTCAACCGTGGCCCTACAGCAACCCCCCACAGTCTCAAGCCCGCTGCGCCTCGGTTTCGTACGCACTCCCCCCATGTGTTCTGCGCACAGTCTGCTCTGCCCGGACGGCACACCCTTGCCGTCCAGTAACCCCACCTGGCCGCGATACCCATCGCGGCCCCGGCAGAAGGAGTCCGCGTGAGACGCACCCCCCACCGACGCGCCGTAACGACCGGCGCGCTGGTAGCCGTGACGGCGATGCTCGCCGTCGGTGTCCAGACCGGTACCGCCACCGCCCGCACCGACGGCCAGGCCCAGGGCGGCGAGGCCGCCGCGGGGCCCCGCCCCGGCGCCCTGCCTGTCAAGCTCTCCCCCTCCCAGCGGGCCGAGCTGATCCGGGCGGCCACCGCGACCCGCGCCCAGACCGCCAAGTCGCTGGGCCTGGGAGCGAAGGAGAAGCTCGTCGTCCGGGACGTCGTCAAGGACGCCGACGGCACCGTCCACACCCGCTATGAGCGCACCTACGACGGCCTGCCCGTCCTCGGCGGCGACCTGGTCGTCCACGAGGCCAAGGGCGGTGCGGTCGACGGCGTGACCAAGGCCGTCAGGTCGCGGATCGCGGTCGCGGACGCCACGGCCGAGATGACCGCCGGTGCCGCGGAGGCTACGGCCCTCAAGGCGGCGAAGGCCGAGGGATCGAAGCGGACGAAGGCCGACCGGGCGCCTCGCAAGGTGATCTGGGCCGCCTCCGGCAAGCCCGTTCTCGCCTGGGAAACCGTCGTCGGCGGACTGCAGGAGGACGGCACCCCCAACCAGCTGCACGTCATCACCGACGCACAGACCGGCAAGCAGCTCTACGCGTACCAGGCCATCGAGACCGGCACCGGCAACAGCCAGTACAGCGGCCAGGTCGCGATCGGCACCGCCCAGTCCGGCAGCTCGTACACGATGACGGACACCGGGCGCGGCAGCCACAAGACCTACAACCTGAACCACGGCAGTTCGGGCACCGGCACGCTCTTCAGCGACCCCGATGACACATGGGGCAACGGGACCGCGAGCAACACCCAGACCGCGGGCGTCGACGCGCACTACGGCGCGGCGCTGACCTGGGACTACTACAAGACCGTGCACGGCCGCAGCGGCATCCGCGGGGACGGCAAGGGCGCGTACTCCCGCGTCCACTACGGCAACAGCTACGTCAACGCCTTCTGGGACGACTCCTGCTTCTGCATGACCTACGGCGATGGCGAGGGCAACGCCAAGCCGCTGACCTCGATTGACGTCGCGGCCCACGAGATGACCCACGGCGTCACCTCCAACACCGCGGGCCTGCGGTACAGCGGTGAATCCGGCGGTCTCAACGAGGCGACCTCCGACATCTTCGCCGCGGCGGTCGAGTTCTACGCGGACAACCCGAAGGACCCGGGCGACTACCTGGTCGGCGAGAAGATCGACATCAACGGCGACGGCACCCCGCTGCGCTACATGGACAAGCCCAGCAAGGACGGCTCGTCCGAGGACTCGTGGTACTCCGGCATCGGCAACATCGACGTCCACTACTCCTCGGGCGTCGCCAACCACCTCTTCTATCTGCTGTCCGAGGGCAGCGGACCGAAGGACATAGGCGGCGTCCACTACGACAGCCCGACCTCCGACGGCAAGCCGGTCACCGGCATCGGCCGGGCGAACGCCGAGAAGGTGTGGTTCAAGGCGCTGACGACGTACATGACGTCCACCACCAACTACGCGGCCGCGCGCGACGCCACGCTGAAGGCCGCCACCGACCTGTTCGGCCAGGGCAGCGCCCAGTACAACGCGGTGATGGACTCCTGGGCGGCGGTCAACGTCGGCAGCCGCTCCGGTGACCCGGGCCCGGGCCCGCAGCCCGGCGGTGTGTACGAGAACAGCACCGACGTCAGCATCCCGGACGCCGGCGCCGCGGTGACCTCGCCGATCACCGTCAACGACCGCACCGGGAACGCGCCGTCCACCCTCAAGGTCGATGTGGACATCGTCCACACCTACCGCGGTGACCTGGAGATCAACCTGGTCGCCCCCGACGGCTCGACCTACCGGCTGAAGAACTCCAGCCCCTTCGACTCGGCGGACAACGTCAGGGCGACGTACACCGTCAACGCCTCCTCCGAGACGGCCAACGGCACCTGGAAGCTCCGCGTCCAGGATGTCTACGCCCAAGACACCGGCTACATCAACGGCTGGAAGCTGACCTTCTGAGACAGGTCTGCTGACATCCTGATGAGTACAACGGCGCCCGGAGACCCTGCGGTCTCCGGGCGCCAGCGCGTTCGTATAACGGAGTCAATTCCACGAAAGCCGGACGTTTTTCAGCCATGTTGGCCCTCGGTGGATGACATGCACTTGACGATAGTGGCACTCTTCCCAGGCAGTGCACTGCACGACTCACCTCCTCAACCCCCCACAACTCAGGAGGATTACGCGTGAGTTCTGCCACCCCCCACGCATCCCGGAAATTCCGGGCGTCCACCGCTGCCGTGCTCACGGCAGGCGGCCTGCTGGCCGCCGGCATCGCTGCTGGTTCGGCCGACGCTTCCCCCGCCCGCGCCGCCGCCGGCGCGGCCATCACCCCCCTCTCGGCATCGCAGCGTGCCGAGCTGCTGCGCCACGCAGGCGCCACCAAGGCCGTCACCGCCAAGGTGCTCGGGCTCGGCGGTAAGGAAAAGCTGGTCGTCCGCGATGTCATCAAGGACGCCGACGGCACCGTCCACACCCGCTATGACCGCACCTACGACGGCCTGCCCGTCCTCGGCGGCGACCTGATCGTCCACCAGGCCAGGGGCGGCAAGGTCAAGTCCGTCACCAAGTCGGCCCGGGCGCAGATCGCGGTGTCGGACACCGCGCCGGCCGTCACCGCGGCCGCCGCCCAGAAGACGGCGGTGGCGTCGGCCAAGAGCGCCGAGGTCACCAAGTCCGCCGCCGCCCAGGCGCCTCGCAAGGTGATCTGGGCCGCCTCCGGCAAGCCCGTGCTCGCCTGGGAGACGGTCGTGGGCGGTGTCCAGGAGGACGGCACGCCGAGCAAGCTGCACGTCATCACCGACGCCAAGACCGGCAAGAAGCTCTACTCGTACCAGGCCATCCACGAGGGCAGCGGCCAGAGCCAGTACAGCGGCAAGGTGGAGCTGGGCACCTCCAAGGCGGACAACGGGTTCTCGCTCACCGACGCCGACCGTGGCGGCCACACCACCGGGGACCTCGCCCACAGCGAGAACGGCGAGGCCAAGCTGTTCACCGACGAGGACGACAACTGGGGCACCGGCAAGGCCGACGACCCCCAGACGGCGGCCGTCGACGCGCACTACGGTGCGGCCCTGACCTGGGACTACTACAAGAAGGTGCACGGCCGCAACGGCATCCGCGGCGACGGCAAGGGCGCCACCAGCCGGGTCCACTACGGCAACAGCTACGTCAACGCCTTCTGGGACGACTCCTGCTTCTGCATGACCTACGGCGATGGCGAGGGCAACTCCAAGCCGCTGACCTCGATTGACGTCGCGGCCCACGAGATGACCCACGGCGTCACCTCGGCCACCGCGGGCCTGGAGTACAGCGGCGAGTCCGGCGGTCTCAACGAGGCGACCTCCGACATCTTCGCCGCGGCGGTCGAGTTCGGCGCGGGCAACTCCGAGGACCCGGGCGACTACCTGGTCGGCGAGAAGATCGACATCCGCGGCGACGGCAAGCCGCTGCGCTACATGGACAAGCCCAGCAAGGACGGCTCGTCCAAGGACGACTGGTACGACGGCGTCGGCAACGAGGATGTGCACCACTCCTCGGGCGTCGCCAACCACTTCTTCTATCTGCTGTCCGAGGGGAGCGGGCCGAAGGAGATCAACGGCGTCAAGTACGACAGCCCGACCGCTGACGGCTCCAAGGTCGAGGGCATCGGGCGCGACAAGGCCGAGAAGATCTGGTTCAAGGCCCTCACCACGTACATGACCTCGAACACCGACTACCACGCGGCGCGCGAGGCGACTCTCAAGGCGGCCACGGACCTCTACGGCGCCGACAGCGCCGAGGCCAAGGGCGTCGACGCCGCCTGGGCGGGCGTCAATGTGAAGAAGAGCTGACGTCACCTCCCAGCCCTGCCCGGGAGTCCTTCCCCACCCAGGGCAGCACGGCTCCCGCCCACTCACCCATGGTCCAGGGGTGAGTGGGCGGGAAGCGCAAGCGCCGGGGGCTCAGCGCAGCAGAACCCCTGCCGCCTCGCCCGTGCCCTCGGCCGGTACCGCGACCAGCCCCAGTTCGGAGCCGCTCGCCAGCAGTTGGTGTGCGGGCAGGATCCGTACGGTGTAGCCGAACGGGCCCGTACGGTCCAGGGTGAGCGGACCCTCGTACAGCCAGCGGCCCTCGGTGTCCGCCCCGCCGGCCGGTTTGAGCGGAACCGCCTCCGCGTCGGTGATCCGGTCGCCGGAGTCGACCCGGCCCGCGACGGCCTGCACCTCGACGTCCTCGGGCCGCAGTGTGTCGAGCGCGACCCGGACCCGCAGCGAGAGGGTGGATCCCAGCTCCGCGCTGCCACTCACCCCCGTGGTCGTACCCGCCTCCACGTGGTCGACGGCCACCCGCGGCCAGGCGGCCCGGACCCGCCCCTTCCAGGCGGCCAGTTCACGCGCCGTCGGCGCATCCAGGTCGCGGTGGGCGCGGGCAGCGGGCGCGTACAACCGCTCCACGTACTCGCGGACCATCCGGCCCGCCAGCACCTTCGGCCCAAGGCCCAGCAGGGTCTGCCGGACCATCTCGATCCAGCGCTCGGGGCGGTCGCCCTGGCCCCGGCAGTAGAAGAGCGGGGCGATCCGCTCCTCCAGCAGCCGGTACAGGGCGTGGGCCTCCAGGTCGTCCCGCCGTGCGTCGTCGGTGGCCGCGCCGTCGGCCGTGGGGATGGCCCAGCCGAAGTCGGGCTCGAACCACTCGTCCCACCAGCCGTCGAGCACCGAGAGGTTGAGACAGCCGTTGAGGGCCGCCTTCATCCCCGAGGTGCCGCAGGCCTCCAGCGGCCGCAGCGGATTGTTGAGCCAGACGTCACAGCCGGGGTAGAGCTTCTGGGCCATGCCCATGCCGTAGTCGGGCAGGAAGACGATGCGGTGCCGCACCCGCGGGTCGTCGGCGAACCGCACGAGCTCCTGCACCAACCGCTTGCCGCTGTCGTCCGCCGGGTGGGCCTTGCCCGCGACGACGATCTGGACCGGGCGCTCGGGGTCCAGCAGCAGCCGCAGCAGCCGGTCCTTGTCGCGCAGCATCAGGGTGAGGCGCTTGTAGGAGGGGACGCGGCGGGCGAAGCCGATGGTGAGCACCTCCGGGTCCAGTACGCCGTCGATCCAGCCCAGTTCG
Organism: Streptomyces sp. HSS9-12; assembly: GCF_054963655.1. Classification (NCBI taxonomy): domain Bacteria; kingdom Bacillati; phylum Actinomycetota; class Actinomycetes; order Kitasatosporales; family Streptomycetaceae; genus Streptomyces; species Streptomyces sp. HSS9-12. Next base: position 30,846 of record NZ_JBUEGC010000027.1, read on the forward strand.
GCGGCCGCGGCGCCGCGTTGCCGCCAGGACGCGTACAGCCGTCGGCGCACCTCCTCGACCAGCTGGCCGCGCAGGGACCGCCGCAGCTGCCAGATCTCCTCGCCGGGGATGTCGGTGACGGCCTCCCAGCGCTGCCGGGAGCCGGTGGTCAGCGCGTCCTCGGCACGGTCCGGGCCGATCTGGCGGGTAACGAGCCGGAACACCTCGGGCGCCATCCAGGTGGGGGCGTGTACGCCGTTGGTCACGGAGGTGATCGGCACCTCCTCGGGGTCGAAGCCCGGCCACAGCCCGGCGAACATCTCCCGGCTGACCTTGCCGTGCAGCAGGGAGACGCCGTTGGCGCGCTGGGCCAGGCGCAGGCCCATCACCGCCATGTTGAACAGATCGGGCTCGCCGCCCGGGTAGGTCTCCACCCCGAGTTGCAGGATCCGGCCCACGTCCACGCCGGGGAGCTCGCCCTGCTCGCCGAAGTGACGGGCGACCAGCTCCCGGTCGAAGCGGTCGATGCCGGCGGGTACGGGGGTGTGGGTGGTGAACACGGTGCCGGCGCGGACGGTCTCCAGCGCGGCATCGAAGTCCAGTCCTTCCCGGTCGAGTTCACGGATCCGCTCCAGGCCCAGGAATCCGGCATGGCCCTCGTTGGTGTGGAACACCTCGGGATCCGGGTGGCCGGTGAGGCGGCAGTATGTACGCACCGCGCGAACGCCGCCGATGCCGAGCAGCATCTCCTGCAGCAGCCGGTGCTCACTGCCGCCGCCGTAGAGCCGGTCGGTGACGTCCCGCTCGCTGGTGTTGTTCTCCTCCACATCCGAGTCGAGGAGCAGCAGCGGTACCCGGCCGACGCGGGCCTGCCAGATGTAGGCGCGCAGGGACCGGCCGCCGGGGAGCGCGAGCGAGACCTGGCTGGGAGTGCCGTCGAGCTCGCACAGCATCGACAACGGCAGCTCGTTGGGGTCCAGGACGGGGTAGTGCTCCTGCTGCCAGCCGTCGCGGGACAGCGACTGGCGGAAGTAGCCGTGCCGGTAGAGCAGGCCGACCCCGATGAGCGGGACGCCGAGGTCACTGGCGGCCTTGAGATGGTCACCGGCGAGGATGCCGAGGCCGCCGGAGTACTGCGGCAGGGCGGCGGTGATGCCGAATTCGGGTGAGAAATAGGCGATGGCGGCGGGGAGGTCAGTGCCCGCCTGCTGGTACCAGCGCGGCGCCAACAGGTAATGATTCAGGTCCTCTGCCGCGGAGCTGAGGCGGCGCAGGAATTCCTCGTCCCGCGCCAGCTCGGCAAGGCGGGCTGCGGACACGGCGCCGAGGAGCCGTACGGGGTCACCTGCTGCGGCCTGCCAGCCGTCGGGGTCGACGGCCTGGAACAGCTCGCGGGTCTCTGGGTGCCAGGACCAGCGCAGATTGCGCGCCAGTTCGCTGAGCGGTCGTAGGTTTTCCGGAAGGACGGGGCGCACGCTGAATCGACGAATGGCCTTCACGCTTCGACGGTAGCCGCGACATGGGGCCGTCACCACGGCACGCGCTTCCATGCGCCCGAACGGTCGCACAGACCCATCCACCCGTCTGGGCCAACTGCCCCAGGTGATACCGCCTCACCCGGTTGGCCCAACAGCCCCCGGGGACGCGCCAGTACATGTTTTTACCGTTACGCCCCGGTAGCCAACCCCAAGCCGGATTGCCCTCCCACCACCCGTGGGCAGGCTCCTCCGGAACGGTGAGTACCTCTCAAGAGCATCGCCCACCTGAGTGAACGCGGACAGGAGCGGCCATGCCCGCAACCAGCCATTCGTCAACAAAGAGGATACAAAGTACAAAAGCCAAAAATTTGGCTGAACAGCCCGCAACGCTTCCAGGTGATCCCGTGATCGGACGCATTCCCGTTCTGGACATCCGCCCGCTCGTCGACTGCGGGCGCCGCCCGGCGAAGGCGGTGGTCGGCGAGAGTTTTCAGGTCAGCGCCACCGTCTTCCGCGAAGGGCACGACGCGGTCGCCGCGAACGTGGTCCTGCGTGACCCGGCCGGCCGCGCCGGCCCGTGGACCCCGATGCGTGAACTCGCCCCCGGCACCGACCGCTGGGGCGCCGAGGTCACGCCGAATGCCGAGGGCCGCTGGACGTACACGGTGGAAGCCTGGAGCGATCCGATCAACACCTGGCGGCACCACGCCAAGATCAAGATCCCGGCGGGGATCGACACCGAACTCGTCCTGGCCGAAGGCGCCGCGCTGCACGAGCGGGCGGCGAACGGCGTGCCGAAGAAGGAGGGCCGCGAGCGCGTGCTGTGCGCGGTCGACGCCCTGCGCGATGAACAGCGGCCGGCGGCCCACCGGCTGGCCGCCGCGCTGGCCCCGGAGGTCGTCACCACCCTCGACCACCATCCGCTGCGCGAGCTGGTCACCACCTCCCGTCCCATGCCGCTCCAGGTCGAGCGGCAGCGCGCGCTGTACGGGTCCTGGTACGAGCTCTTCATCCGCTCGGAGGGGGCGGTGGCCGACGAGGGCCGGCCCCCCGTCAGCGGTACCTTCCGTACAGCCGCCGAACGGCTCCCGGCCATCGCCGCGATGGGCTTCGACGTCCTCTACCTCCCGCCGATCCACCCCGTCGGCACGGCCTTCCGCAAGGGCCCCAACAACACCCTCAGCGCGGGCCCCGAGGACGTCGGCTCGCCCTGGGCGATCGGCTCTCCCGACGGCGGCCATGACGCCATCCACCCCGATCTCGGCACCATCGAGGACTTCGACTGCTTCGTACGCAAAGCCCGCGACCTGCGGATGGAGGTCGCGCTGGACTTCGCGCTGCAGTGCTCACCGGACCACCCGTGGGTGCAGAAGCACCCCGAGTGGTTCCACCACCGCGCCGACGGCACGATCGCCTATGCCGAGAACCCGCCGAAGAAGTACCAGGACATCTACCCCATCGCCTTCGACGCCGATTTCGGCGGCATCGTCCGCGAGACGCTGCGCGTGCTGCGCTTCTGGATGGCCCACGGGGTGCGCATCTTCCGTGTCGACAACCCGCACACCAAGCCGGTGTCCTTCTGGGAGAAGGTCATCGCCGACATCAACCGGAGCGACCCGGACGTCATCTTCCTCGCCGAGGCCTTCACCCGGCCCGCGATGATGCACACCCTTGCCGCGATCGGATTCCAGCAGTCGTACACGTACTTCACCTGGCGGAACACCAAGCAGGAGCTGACGGACTACCTCACCGAGCTGTCCGGCGACGCCGCCTCCTGCATGCGTCCGAATTTCTTTGTGAACACCCCGGACATTCTGCACGCCTACCTCCAGGACGGCGGCAGGCCCGCCTTCGAGACGCGCGCCGTCCTCGCCGCGACCCTCTCCCCCACCTGGGGCGTCTACGCCGGATACGAGCTGTGTGAGAACACGGCCCTGCGGCCCGGCAGCGAGGAGTACCTGGACTCCGAGAAATACCAGCTGCGCCCGCGCGACTGGGAGGCGGCCGAGCGCGAGGGCCGTACGATCACCCCGCTGATCACCGCGCTGAACCGGCTCCGCCGCCGCCATCCGGCCCTGCAGCAGCTGCGCAATCTGCGCTTCCACCACGTCGACAACGATGCGCTGATCGCCTACTCCAAGCGCTCGGGACCGGACTGCGTCCTCACCGTCGTCAACCTCGACCCCCACCACACCCAGGAGGCGACGGTCTCGTTGAACATGCCGGAACTCGGCCTCGACTGGCACGAGTCCGTCCCGGTGCGCGATGAGCTCACCGGCGAGACCTATCACTGGGGCAGGGCCAACTATGTGCGCCTCGAGCCGGGCGTCAAGCCAGCGCACATCTTCGCCCTGCGACCGTCCTCACCGATCGGAGGGTCACCCACACCATGATCGTCAATGAGCCCGTCCAGGACACCTTCGAGGACACTCCCGAGGGGGACCGTGATCCCGACTGGTTCAAGCGTGCCGTCTTCTACGAGGTACTGGTCCGCTCCTTCCAGGACAGCAACGGCGACGGCGTCGGCGACCTCAAGGGCCTGACCGCCAAGCTCGACTACCTGCAGTGGCTGGGTGTCGACTGCCTCTGGCTGCCGCCCTTCTTCAAGTCCCCGCTGCGGGACGGCGGCTACGACGTCTCCGACTACACCGCCGTACTGCCCGAGTTCGGCGACCTGGCCGATTTCGTGGAGTTCGTGGATGCCGCGCACCAGCGGGGCATGCGCGTGATCATCGATTTTGTCATGAACCACACGAGCGACCAGCACCCGTGGTTCCAGGAGTCGCGCAAAGACCCCAACGGGCCGTACGGCGACTACTACGTCTGGGCCGACGACGACAAGCAGTACCAGGACGCCCGGATCATCTTCGTCGACACCGAGGCGTCCAACTGGACCTTCGACCCGGTGCGCAAGCAGTACTACTGGCATCGCTTCTTCTCCCACCAGCCGGACCTCAACTTCGAGAACCCGGCGGTGCAGGAGGAGATCATCTCGGCCCTGCGCTTCTGGCTGGACCTCGGCATCGACGGCTTCCGGCTGGACGCCGTGCCCTACCTCTACGCCGAGGAGGGCACCAACTGCGAGAACCTGCCCCGTACTCACGATCTGCTCAAGCGGGTGCGCGCCGAGATCGACGCCCACTACCCCGACACCGTGCTGCTCGCCGAGGCCAATCAGTGGCCCGAGGACGTCGTCGACTACTTCGGCGACTTCGAAGAGGGCGGCAACGAGTGCCATATGGCCTTCCACTTCCCGGTCATGCCGCGGATCTTCATGGCCGTACGGCGCGAGTCCCGCTACCCGGTCTCCGAGATCCTCGCCAAGACCCCGGCCATTCCGTCCGGCTGCCAGTGGGGCATCTTCCTGCGCAACCACGATGAGCTCACGCTCGAGATGGTCACGGACGAAGAGCGCGACTACATGTACGCGGAGTACGCCAAGGACCCTCGGATGCGCGCCAACATCGGCATCCGGCGCCGGCTCGCACCGCTGCTGGACAACGACCGCAACCAGATCGAGCTGTTCACCGCCCTGCTGCTGTCCCTGCCCGGCTCGCCGATCCTCTACTACGGCGACGAGATCGGGATGGGCGACAACATCTGGCTCGGCGACCGGGACGCGGTGCGCACCCCGATGCAGTGGACGCCGGACCGCAACGCGGGCTTCTCCTCCTGCGATCCAGGGCGGCTGTTCCTGCCGACCATCATGGACCCGGTCTACGGCTACCAGGTCACCAATGTGGAAGCGGCGATGAGTTCGCCGAGCTCGCCGCTGCACTGGACGCGCCGGATGATCGAGATCCGCAAGCAGAATCCGGCCTTCGGCCTGGGCTCGTTCACCGAGCTGCCCTCCAGCAACCCGGCGGTGCTGGCCTTCCTGCGTGAGTACGGCGACGACCTCGTGCTGTGCGTGAACAACTTCTCCCGGTTCGCGCAGCCGACCGAGCTCGATCTGCAGGCGTTCAACGGGCGGCATCCGGTCGAGCTGATCGGTGGGGTGCGGTTCCCGGCCATCGGGGAGCTGCCGTATCTGCTGACGCTCGCCGGGCACGGCTTCTACTGGTTCCGGCTGCGGCGGCCCGGTACCACGCACGGGACCACGTCGGCGGCCATGCCGGTGGCGGCGGTTTCCGGGAGTGAGCCCGGTCTGGCCGACGGCGCCCCGGCAGCCGCGGTCATCACCGGTGCCGTCGGCGGCGCGGGTGCTGCCACTGGGCGCGGCGGAGGCTGACGATCAGTCATGGCGGGGCGGCCGAACCGGTTTCCGCCGCCCCGCCATGGGCAGGCTCTCCCTACTCCCCCGACCGCGCAGCGAATAGGCCAATCGCCTTACCTGTACGGACGAGACTCACCCGACACGTCCCGCACCGCCGGACAGCCAATGCCGCAATCCGGGACACTCTGCCAAAATCGGTGGTGCGCCCGGGGAAAGGATGCGACGTCATGTCGGAAGGCTCGACCCGCGCCGACCCGACCCGATTGGTCGGCCCCGCCCCCCTCCCCGCCCTGGTCGGTCCCAGTCGCTCGCTGCTCCCCTCGCTGGTACCGCTGTTGCGCGAATGGCTGCCCCGGCAGCGGTGGTTCGCCGGCAAGGGCCGCCCCATCACCGGCTTCTCCCTCCTCGCGGCGACGGAGTTGCTGCCCTGCGGAGCGGGCGGGGCAACCCCAGGCCTGCTCCATCTGCTGGTCCGGGCCCAGCAGTCCGGACCACCGCAGACCCACCGCGAAGGCGCGGACTGCTACCAGCTGCTGCTGGGCATCCGCTCCGCCCTCCCCCCACACCTCGCCCACGCGCTCATCGGGCGCCCCGCCGGCGGGCCGCTGTACGGGCGTACGGTCTACGAGGCGCTGCAGGACCCGCGGCTGGCCGGGCTGCTGCTGGAACGGCTGCGGGTGCCCGGCCTGCTCGGCGCGCTCCGCTTCACCCGCGCCCCCTCCACGGCCATCCCCTCCGGGCTCACCCCCCGCCCGATCATGGCCGAGCAGTCCAACTCCTCGGTGGTGTACGGCGAAGCGTACATCCTCAAGGTGTTCCGGCGGGTCGGCGTGGGCACCAACCCCGACCTGGAGCTGCCGCTCGCGCTCGCCCGCGCCGGATGCGAGCGGGTGCCCCACCCCACGGCCTGGTTCGAGACTTCGCACGAGGTGGCCCCAGGGGCCGAGCCGATGACCCTCGGCATCCTTCAGCCCTTCCTGGCCGGCTCCGCCGACGGCTGGCAGCTCGCCCTGAAATCCCTTTCCGCGCGGGCGGATTTCACCGCCGCGGCGCGGGCGCTCGGGCGGGCCACCGCCGAGGTGCACACCGCACTCGCCGCCGCGATGCCCACCGCCGTACTGCGCAGGCAGCAGATCGAACTGCTCGCGGCCGGGATGGCGGAACGTCTGGACGCCGTCGCCGCCGCTGTGCCGGCGCTGCGCCCGTACCGCGCACCGCTGCGCACCGCCTTCGACGACCTCGCCGCCCTCGGCCGGCGCGGCCGGACCTGGCCGGCCCAGCGGATACACGGTGATCTGCACCTGGGCCAGACGCTGCGCACCCCGCCCGACGGACGCTGGACGCTGATCGACTTCGAGGGGGAGCCGGCCCGGCCGATCGCCGAGCGCCGCCGGCTACAGCCCGTGGCCCGCGACATCGCCGGAATGCTGCGCTCCTTCGACTACGCGGCCCGTACCCACCGTCCGGCAGGGGGAGCCTCCGCCTGGTCCCAGAGGTGGGCTCACCAGGGGCGGTCCGCCTACTGCGACGGGTACGCGGAGGCGGCGGGCGGCGATCCGCGCGACGAGCCGGAGCTGCTGCGCGCGTACGAGACCGACAAGGCCGTGTACGAGGTGCTCTACGAGGCCAGGCACCGGCCCGACTGGCTTCCGGTCCCGATGGCGGCGATCCGGCGGCTCGCGGGGCTGCCGGGCGACGGTGCCGCCGGGGCCGTCGCGGGACTTCCGCCCGCATGACCTTCCCGCGGCACTCTGCTCGGCTCGCCTCCGGGCTCCCCCTGGGGGTACTCCCGCAGCTACCGCTGGGGGTACCCCCACCCGGGCCGTCGGGCCCAGGGGGACTACCGCTGGGAGGTGCCCCCAGCTTTCGACACCGGCGCGCCCTTTGGCTCGCTCGCGCCCTGGCGAGCGCTTCGGCTCGCTCGCGGGTGGTTCTGCCCCCGGTGGCCGGGCTGCTCGTCCCCCAGCGGGGCTGGCGGCCCGGCCCCGGGCCGCCCCGTGTGCCCGCGCCGGGCCCGCCGCTCCGCGACCCCGGCACCCCCATTACCCGCCCTCCGAGGAGGACTCACTCGTGACCGCCCGCCCGCCGTCCCATCACCGTCCGTCCGATGAAGGTCTCCCGGCACCGGGGGGCGAGAGCCGGGCTGCCGAACCGGCAGCGGAACGAGCCGCACCCCGGACGAAGTCCCAGCAGAACGCGCCGACGCTGCCGCGCCGCCAGGGGGCGGCCCCGAGGGCCACCACCCGTCGAACGCCGGCGGCCAAGCACGCCGTCAAGCCCGCGTCCGCCGAAACCGCGGACCGGGGCGCTCGGCCCGCCCCCGAGCTGGACGGCGGTGAGCGGCACCGGCTGCTCAGCGGCCCGCACCACGATCCGCACTCGCTCCTCGGGGCACACCCGCTCCCCGACAGCGGCGGGATCTGCTTCCGCGTCCTGCGCCCGTTCGCGCGCTCCGTCACCCTCGTCACGCAGGACGGCGTACGGGCGGATCTGTTCTCCGAAGGCGACGGCTTCTTCGCCGCCGTACTGCCGCTGACCGAGATCCCCGACTACCACTTCCTCGTCGCCTACGAGGGTGCCGAGCAGGAGTTCGGCGACCCGTACCGCTTTCTGCCCGCGCTCGGCGAGTTGGATCTGCACCTCATCGGCGAGGGCCGCCATGAGCAGCTGTGGCAGGCCCTCGGCGCACAGGTGATGACGCACCAGGGCGTGACCGGCACCCGCTTCACCGTCTGGGCCCCCAACGCCCGCGGCGTCCGGCTCGCCGGTGACTTCAACTGCTGGGACGGTACGGGCCTGCCCATGCGTTCGCTCGGCGGCAGCGGGGTGTGGGAGCTGTTCGTCCCCGGCTTCGGCGAGGGCCTGCGCTACAAGTTCGAGATCATCCGGCCCGACGGCAGCCACTCCCTGCGGGCCGACCCGATGGCGCGCCGCACCGAATGCCCGCCCGACACCGCCTCGGTCGTCACCGTCTCCCACCACCAGTGGCGGGACCAGGAGTGGCTGGCCCACCGCGGCGATGTGCCCACCCACCGGGCGCCGTTCTCCGTCTACGAGGTGCACCTGCCGTCCTGGCGGCCCGGCCTGAACTACCGGGAGCTGGCCGAGCAGCTTCCCGCGTACGTCAAGGACCTGGGCTTCACGCATGTGGAGCTGATGCCGGTCGCCGAGCACCCGTACAGCCCATCCTGGGGCTACCAGGTCACCTCGTACTACGCGCCCACCGCCCGCCTCGGCAGCCCCGACGACTTCAAGTACCTGGTCGACGCGCTGCACCAGGCCGGCATCGGTGTCATCGTCGACTGGGTGCCGGCCCACTTCCCCAAGGACGACTGGGCGCTGGCCGGCTTCGACGGGACCGCGCTGTACGAACATCCGGACCCGCAGCGCGCCGAGCACCCGGACTGGGGCACGCTGGAGTTCGACTACGGGCGGACGGAGGTCCGTAACTTCCTCGTCGCGAACGCCGTCTACTGGTGCGAGGAGTTCCATATCGACGGTCTGCGCGTCGATGCCGTCGCCTCGATGCTCTATCTCGACTACTCGCGCGAGAGCGGCCAGTGGAGCCCGAACGAGTTCGGCGGGCGGGAGAACCTGGACGCCGTCGCCTTCCTGCAGGAGATGAACGCCACCGTCTACCGGCGCTGCCCGGGTGTGGTGACCATCGCCGAGGAGTCCACGGCCTGGGACGGGGTCACGCGCCCCACCCACCACATCGGGCCGCACGGCCACGGCGGCCTCGGCTTCGGTCTGAAGTGGAACATGGGCTGGATGCACGACTCCCTCGTCTACATGTCAAAGGACCCCGTCCACCGCAAGTACCACCACAACGAGATGACGTTCTCGATGGTGTACGCATACAGCGAGAACTACGTCCTGCCGATCTCCCACGACGAGGTGGTGCACGGCAAACAGGCGCTGGTGTCGAAGATGCCGGGCGACTGGTGGCAGCGGCGGGCCAACCTCCGCGCGTATCTGGGCTTCATGTGGGCGCACCCGGGCAAGCAACTGCTCTTCATGGGGCAGGAGTTCGCGCAGGGCGCCGAGTGGTCGGAGGCGCACGGCCCGGAGTGGTGGCTGCTGGACGACTCCTACCACTCGGCGGGCGACCACCGCGGCGTTCAGAACCTGGTCCGGGAGCTCAACCGGATCTACGCTCCTACGCCCTCGCTGTGGCAGCGGGACACCGACCCGGGTGGCTTCGAGTGGGTCGAGGGGGATGCGTGGGAGGACAACGTCTTCGCGTTCCTGCGGTACGACACGGATGGCGCACCGCTGTTGTCCGTCAGCAACTTCTCGCCGGTGGTCCGGCACGACTACCGGTTCGGGGTGCCGGAGCACATCCCCGTCTGGCAGGAGGTGCTCAACACGGACAGCGGGCGCTTCGGCGGCAGTGATGTCCACAACCCGGGCCCGGTGAAGTCCGAGCCGACGCCCTGGCACGGCCGCCCGGCGAGCATCAGTCTCGTCCTGCCACCCCTGGCGACGACCTGGCTGCGGCCTGCCTGACATCCGTACGGGACCCGGTCCGACCACAGCGATCGGACCGGGCCCCACGGGCTGCCGGGGTGACCGTGTGCCTGTGAACGGCGAAGGGGCCGGGCCTTCCCGCCCCCTCCGGGCAGTCCGCTCAGACAGCCGCGGGCTCCTTGGCTCCGCCCTCGCGCTGGTCCGGCACTCCGGCCGGCTCGCCGTGCCCGTCGTCGACCAGCGTCGTCTCGTCGAACGGCAGCTTCCCGGCGAGCACATCAGCCGCCCGGTCCTTGTCGATCTCCTTGGTCCAGGTCCCGATCAGGACGGTCGCCACCGCGTTGCCCGCGAAGTTCGTCAGCGCCCGCGCCTCGCTCATGAAGCGGTCGATGCCCACGATCAGACCCACACCGTCGAGCAGTTCGGGCCGGTGCGACTGCAGGCCGCCGGCGAGGGTGGCCAAGCCGGCGCCCGTGACACCCGCCGCGCCCTTGGAGGCGATGACCATGAAGAGCAGGAGCGAGATCTGCTCACCGAGCGCCAGCGGCTTGCCCATCGCCTCGGCGACGAACAGCGACGCCATGGTCAGGTAGATCGCGGTGCCGTCGAGGTTGAAGGAGTAGCCGGTCGGAACGGTGATGCCGGCGACGGGCCTGCTGACGCCCAGGTGCTCCATCTTCGCGATGAGCCGCGGCAGTGCCGACTCCGAAGAGGAGGTGGACAGGATCAGCAGGAACTCCCGCGCGAGGTACTTCAGCAGCGCGAAGAGGTTGATTCCGGCCACCAGCCGCAGCAGCGCGCCGAGGACGACGACCACGAAGAGCAGGCAGGTGACGTAGAAGCCGATCATGATGACGGCGAGGGACTTCAGGGCGTCCAGGCCCGTCTCCCCGACGACCGCCGCGATCGCGCCGAACGCACCGACCGGCGCCACCCACATGATCATGGACAGGACTCGGAAGACCAGCCGCTGCAGGTGCCCGATGCCCCGCAGTACCGGCTCACCGGCCGGCCCCATGGCCTGCAGTGCGAAGCCGACGAGCAGGGCGACCAGCAGCGTCTGCAGCACCTCACCGCCGGTGAACGCGGAGAACAGCGTGGTCGGGATGATGCCGAGCAGGAAGTCGGCGGTGGACCCGCCGGCCCCTTCGGCCTGGGCCTCACCGGCGTGGCGCGCGGCCTCCGTCAGATGCAGCCCGGACCCGGGCTCGAGGATGTTGCCGACCACCAGGCCGATCCCGAGCGCGATGGTGGACATCACCATGAAGTAGCCGAGCGCGAGCCCGCCCACCGCACCGACCTTCGCGGCCTTGCGGACCGACCCCACACCGAGCACGATCGTGCAGAAGATGATCGGCGAGATCATCATCTTGATCAGGTTCACAAAGCCGGTGCCCAGCGGCTTGAGCTCCACGGCCACGTCGGGCGCGGCGAACCCCACCGCGATGCCCACGAGCACCGCGCCGATCACGGCGAGGTAGAGGTAGTGGGTCCGGTCCCTCCCCCAGCGCTTCGCCTGGGAGGTGCCCCCAGTACGGCCCTGTGGCGGGATGGTGTTCGCAGCCACGGCTGCCTCCTCGTTCCTGTCCTGGGTTACGTGCAGTACGTGCGGCTCACGTCCTGGTCCAGCGCTCGGCTCGCCTCCGGGGCTCAGGCCCCCTGCCGACGCTCTCCCCCAGCCTTCGGCCGGGTGGGGGTACCCCCAGCGGTAGCTGGGGGAGTGCCCCACGACAGCTGCGCTCTGTCGCTCGTTCCTCGCTCCGACGCTTGGCCTCGTCGCTTCCGGCAGGGGCGCGCCCCTTGGCTCGACGTCCCGGTGACTATGCATCCGCCTTGTGACGCCCGTCACCCTTACGTTCATTTCGTTCACGCACGGGCTTTCGCGGGACGGTTTTTCCGCCGTACGGAACCGCCAGGCAGACTGGGCGGCATGCGCATACCCCGTCCCCGCAGCCTGGCCGGCCAGCTCTTCGCCATGCAGGTCGTGCTGGTCGCGCTCGTGGTGGCCGGATGCGCGGTGTTCGCCTATGTCACCGCGCGGCACCAGGCCGAGGACGCGGCACGCCGCCATACGACGGCCGCCGCCCGGGCCGTGGCCGACTCCCCGTCGGTCCGGCGCGCCATCCGCTCTACCGATCCGTCGGCCGCGCTCCAGCCGTATGCCGAGCGGGTCCGGCGGGACACGGGGGTGGCCTTCGTCACGATCATGAATCCGGACGGCATCCGCTGGACCCACCCGGACCCCGAGCAGATCGGCGGGCAGTTCCTCGGGCACACCGGCATCGCGTTGCGGGGCGGGACGTTCACCGAGACCTACACCGGCACCCTCGGCCCGTCCGTACGCGCGGTGACCCCCATCCGGGACGGCGGGCGGATCGTCGGGCTGGTCAGCGCCGGCATCACGGTGGAGCGGATCAGCGCCCAGGTGCGGCGCCAGATGATCCCGCTCGCCGGCGTGGCGCTGGGCGCGCTGGCGCTGGGCGGCATCGGCACGTATGTGATCAACGCCCGGCTGCGCCGCCATACGCACGGCATGAACGCCACCGAGCTGAGCCGGATGCACGACTACCACCAGGCCGCGCTGCACGCGGTGCGCGAGGGGCTGCTGATGCTCGACGGGCAGCGCCGGATCGCTTTGATCAATGACGGCGGCCGGGAGCTGCTGGGGGTCGGCGAGGACGCCGTGGGGCGCAATGTCGCCGAACTCGGACTGCCCGCCCCGCTGACCGGCGCGCTGCTGGCCGCGGAGCCGCGGGTCGACCAGGTGCATCTGACCGCCGACCGGATCCTGGTCGTCAACACCTCGCCGGTCTCCAGCGGCGAGCAGCGCGGCACGGTGGTCACGCTGCGCGATCACACCGAGCTGCAGGCGCTCTCCGGCGAGCTGGACTCCGTACGCGGCTTCGCCGAGGCCCTGCGCTCCCAGGCGCATGAGGCCGCGAACCGGCTGCACACCGTCGTCTCGCTGATCGAACTGGGGCGCGTGGACGACGCGGTGGAGTTCGCCACGGCCGAGCTGGAGCTGGCGCAGGCGCTCACCGACCAGGTGGTGGCGGCGGTCGCGGAGCCGGTCCTGGCGGCTCTGCTGCTCGGTAAGGCGGCGCAGGCCAACGAGCGCGGTGTGGAGCTGCTTCTGGCCCCGGACAGCCGGATCGACGACGGTGTGCTCCCGGACTCGCTGCCCGCCCGCGACTTGGTGACGGTGCTCGGCAATCTCGTCGACAATGCGATCGACGCCGCCGCCGAGGGATTGGCCCCGGACGCGCCGGCGCCCGGCGGAACCCCGGCCGGCCACGCGACCGCCCGGACACAGCGCCGGGCCCGGGTCACCGTCACGGCACGGGTCGCTGATGGTGTGCTGGAGCTCCGGGTCGCGGATACGGGCCCCGGAGTGGACGCGGACTCGGTGGAGGAAGTCTTCCGGCGCGGCTGGAGCACGAAGGCCGCGGGCCCGGCCGGACCGGGCATCGGCCGTGGCCTGGGGCTGACTCTGGTGCGGCAGGCCGTACGTCGCAATGGCGGCACGATCGCGCTGGACCGGGCACCGGAGGGCGGCGCCCGGTTCACCGTACGGCTTCCGCTGACCGTGGAGGTGCCCGCATGAGCCGGAGACCGGTCTGCCCCGCCCGAAGAGCCTCGTCGGCCGTCTCGGCCACCGGCCCGAGGGAGGCCCTGGTATGAGCGCGCCGCAGGCGGACCGTGGACCCATCCGGGTGCTCGTCGTCGAGGACGACCCTGTCGCCGCGGACGCACACCGGCTCTATGTCGAGCGGGTGCCCGGCTTCACCGTCGCCGGGACCGCGCACTCCGGTGGGGAGGCGCGCCGGCATCTGGAACGGGAGCCCGTCGACCTGCTGTTGCTCGACCTCTACCTTCCGGACGGGCACGGGCTGCAGCTCGTACGGTCGCTGCGGGCCGCGGGGCACACGGCGGATGTGATCGCCGTGACCTCCGCGCGCGATCTGGCCGTCGTACGCGAGGGCGTCTCGCTCGGCGTCGTGCAGTACGTGCTGAAGCCGTTCACCTTCGCCACCCTGCGGGACCGGCTCGTCCGGTACGCCGAGTTCCGCGCGACCGCAGGCGAGGCCAGCGGCCAGGACGAGGTGGACCGGGCGCTCGCAGCCCTGCGTGCGCCCCAACCGGCCTCCCTGCCCAAGGGGTTGAGCGGGCCGACCCTCAAAGCGGTGACACGGGCGCTGCGCGAGGCCGGCGACGACGGCATCACGGCGAGCGCGGCCGGTGCTCAGGTCGGCATCTCGCGGATCACAGCGCGCCGCTATCTGGAGCATCTGGTGGACGCGGGGCGGGCCGAACGGCGCCCGCAGTACGGGCAGATCGGCCGCCCGGAGCTGTGTTACCGCTGGCTCACCCGGCACTGAACTCACCTTCTTCCGGCGCCCCGGCAATGGCCCGTGCCCCATCGGTGAACAACCCGGACCTGCACGCTGCTGAGCAGGACATGGCTGTTGTGCTCTCAGGATCGTTTTCAAGAGGCCGCGCCCGTACGGAACTTACCGAGCTGAACTGCCATGGGAATGGCGCACAGAAGTGCACCCACGACGGCGACCCACGGCCTCCATACGGCATTGACCGGCATCAGCAAGGCGGCCAGGCAGGCTGACGCAGCCAGGAGACACACCACGGTCAGCGGCGGAACCGAGACGGGCCAGGAGGCGCCCAGGTCGAGCAGCTGCATCCTGCGCTGCGGATCCACCGGCAGGCTGCGTACCTCGCCCCTGGGAAGCCGCTTCACCACATCCGATCGCAGTTCGCCGGGGATCTCCCATCCTTCGTCGCTGATGAAGGCCGCACGCAGCGGCTGCTTCCTGGCACCGCTCGCGTCCGAGCCGTCAATGGGCTCCCAGACCAGCCAGCCCCCGGCATCCCGGAGTACCTCGGCCGCTTCGTCCGGGCAGGCGAACTGATCAAACGGGATGGCACGACTTCCGCCCGCCGGCCAGAGGAAGAGCCTCAGCCGCGAAGCGGCAGTGTCATCGTCCCCGGAGCCCATGGAAGCGGTCTTCCTCGCGGCAGCGGCGCCCTGCGCCGTTACCCGGGCCCCGGGCACCTCCTGAACTCCCGCAATGCGTACAGCGCTGAGAGCGGAGGCGACGGTCCGGTCTCTGACAGGTTTCGATGCACGAAGCAGACCCCATACTACGGAGGCTCCTATCAGAAGCCCCACCGCCAGTGCCACGTACGTAAATACAGCAGCGAATGGCATGCTCAGCGTGCGTCCGTGGAGCTGACGCTCCACCTCACTTCTCCAATCGTCGCCAATTGCTCCCAGTTCCGGCTCAGAGGGCGAATAGGCGACGAATATGGCTTCACCGGGCTCCAACAGGTGCCCCGTCTGCGCACGGAAGGTGACTGTAGCTCCTGCGGTATTCCCTACTACAGGCAGTCGGACTGTGTAGTCAGCCTTTACATCGTCTTTGTTGCTCTGTCCATGCTCGACATCGGCCGCCATCACCACCTTGGCCTCGGTGACCTCTGCCCCCGCGGTGCTGAGTTCGCGCGCCCGCTCCGACTGGCCCGGGGTGGCGATACCCACGGCCACCCAGAGCACCACGGCGAAGATCCCCGCAATGAGAGAGCTCGCCGACCACACCCCGCTCCATCCAATCCCTTGAAGTCGGGCAGGAGCCGATGCACTTCCGTACTGGCTCTTGGACCGTGTCCGGGACAGGGTGGCGCGATAGGCACGCACCCGGCTTGGCGCCCCAGCCAGGGCACTCACCAGGCCCACTGCAGCGACAGATGCCACGAGGAGGGCGAACGCCCCCCAGATGACCCCATCACGCAGCGGTCCTTCACCAAGAAATGTCCAGCTGGTGACAATCGCCAGGACGGTCACCGGCAACGTGACGGACGCCGTACGCCCGATGATCACGGCAGGCGTATGGAATCGCTCAACCCCGGTGTTGTTGTCGCCGGTCGAACACGTCGTATCGCCTCTCGTATGTGTCATCCGAAGACCTCAGAGAGTGACGTGTTCTGGGCGTCCCTGCGGATGCGTTCAGCCTGTTCCTGGTGCAATTGATTCACCGGCTGCCTTCTTTCCTTTTCTTGCTCCTCGGCGTTGGGGTCCCCGTTGAGCCAGGCGTCGGCGTCTTTCACCTGGTTTCCTGCGGTACCCGCCACAAGATTGATCGGCTTGTTGACCAGGAGGTCGCCGGCAGCATCCACTTCCCCTGCGGTTGCACCGCCAGCCTGCGCATCCAGACCCACGCCGTCCGTGACATTCTTCGTTGCAGCGCCACCCGCAGCACCGCCGGCGGCGCCCCCGACCGCTCCAATGGCCATCTGGGACCCATCGAATTTCTTACCATCGAGGAGATTGTTGGTGGTGTCCCCGGCAACGCTGCCGAGCGCACCTCCGGTCATGCCTTCGAGCATCTGCGCTCCGGCGCCACCACCGGCACGCGAGAACAGCTTGCCCGCGGCGGCGCCTCCGACCATGCCCCAAGCGCCGTTGACTGCGTTGTCCCGGGCCTCAAGCCCCTTGCCGCTCAACGCGCTGGTCGCCATACCGGTGCCCACTTCGCCCGCATACTGTCCGGCGACCTTTACGCCAATCCGCCCCAGGGGGCCCAGGCGTGTGAACGCTGCGGAAGTACGGATTGCCTTGAAGGTGTTCGCGACCATCTGGAGAATACGGCCGAGAGTCTGCGCCGCCTTGGCCGTTGCACTTGGTCGTGACACTCAACTCGTCATGCTTCCAGCCCTGTCCGGAGCTCGCATGACCATGGAACACAGCACACTAGCGGCCCCCTCCAGCCACTTCAGTTCCACCCTGGCAACGTTCGCTCCACGACTTCACAATCCGCACGCATTCCCCTCGAATTGGCGCGGTCCAGCCACTCCGCCGGACCCGCGACGGCTGATCAGCAAGATCCACCTGGCCTGCGACGGGCGGGGGCGGCCTGGCCATCGGCGTTCTGACGGCCCGCCGCGCCGGAGGCGGATTTGCACTCCCCGGACCTGTCAAGGGCTGACATCTCCGTGCGTTTCTACGAGTTGTGACCTTGGGTGAAGGCACCGTGGTCATACTCGCGAGTAGGTCCATAGCGTGTGATCGTGCACGAGATCCAGCCATTCCAGTCCCGTCGGCCGCCCTTCGACGGCACCGCCGCACGGCGGCTGCGCGAGGCCCTGGGGATGGCGCACAGCCATGTCGCCTACGGCATCTGGGCCGCGTACGGCATCCACGTCGCCCCCGCGACCATCGCCGCCTGGGAGCTGGGCGAGGAGTCGCCGACCGACGCCGAGCTGACCGCCCTGGCCGGGGCCCTGTGGTGTGCCCCCAGCGAGCTGCTGGGCAGGCCGGGCACGCTGCGCGAACACCGGATGGCCCAGGGCCTGGCAGCGGCCGACCTGGCGATGCGGATCGGGATGGATCCGCACGATTACGGGCGGATCGAGCGGACCGGCCGCTGGACGGGAAACGACCGGCAGGCCGCGGCCCTGGCCGAGGTGCTGAAGCTGCCCGTGCCGGAGTTCATCGAGATCACCGGCCGGGCCGAAGCGCTGGCGGAGCTGCTGCGCAGTGCCGTGACAACCCGCTGGCAGGGGTACGTCAAGCCGGTCAGCAAGCTGGTCTCGCTCCCCCGGCGCCAGGTCGAGAAGGTCATGCAACAGCTGCACGGCGACTATCAGTCGCGCACGATCTCCACGCTCAACTGGGGTGGCGTGGGCGCCGGCCAGGAGGCGTCATCGGGCGAGGCGGGGCGCGCCTTCCTCGACGGGATCCTGACGCTGTTCTGGGAGCAGCTCGCCCTCTGACCGGTCACAGCCTTCGTACGATCAGCCGGGCAGCGGTCAGAAGACGGACTCGGCCTCGTCCATCCGGTTCGCAGGCACCGTCTTCAGTGTGGTGACGGCCTCGGCCAGCGGGACCATGATGATGTCGGTGCCGCGCAGCGCTGTCATCATCCCGAACTCGCCACGGTGCACTGCCTCGACGGCGTGCCAGCCGAATCGGGTGGCCAGGACGCGGTCGTACGCGGTCGGGGTGCCGCCGCGCTGGACATGGCCCAGGATGACCGGCCTGGCCTCCTTCCCCAGCCGCTTCTCCAGCTCGGCCGCCAGGCGGTTGCCGATCCCGGCGAAGCGCTCGTGCCCGTACTGATCGATCTCACCGACCTCGTACGGCATCGAGCCCTCGGCCGGGTGGGCGCCCTCGGCGACGCAGATCACGGCGAACTTCTTGCCCCGCGCGAAGCGCTCCTCCACCATCCGGCACAGGTCGTCGACCTCGAACTTCCGCTCCGGCAGGCAGATGCCGTGGGCACCGCCGGCCATGCCGGCGGTGAGCGCGATCCAGCCCGCATGGCGCCCCATGACCTCGACGACCATGACGCGCTGGTGCGATTCGGCGGTGGTCTTGAGCCGGTCGATGGCCTCGGTGGCGACGCCGACCGCGGTGTCGAAACCGAAGGTGCGGTCCGTGCCGGAGATGTCGTTGTCGATCGTCTTGGGCACGCCGACCACCGGTATGCCGGCCTCGGAGAGCATCCGGGCCGCCGTGAGGGTGCCCTCGCCGCCGATCGGGATGAGCGCGTCGAGGCTCAGCTCCCGGCGCAGCTCCTCGGCGTTCTCGGTGGCCTCGCTGAGCCGGGCGCGCTCCAGCCGGGACGAGCCGAGGATGGTGCCGCCGCGGACCAGGATGCCGCTGACCGCGTCGAGGTCAAGCTTGCGATACCGGCGCTCGATAAGACCCTTGAAGCCGTCCTCGAAGCCGATCACCTCGTCGCCATGGCCGGTCAGGGCGCGGTGCACAACCGACCGGATCACGGCGTTCAGGCCGGGACAGTCGCCCCCTGCGGTGAGAACTCCGATACGCATCGCGCTGTCTCTCCTGCTCTGGGGTTCCCCATGCCGGCAGGCCCGGGGATGTGCAATGTCGATTCTTTCACGGCCTCCGCGCCGCCGACGGCCCGCCCATGAGCGAGCGCTATATCCAGCGTGACAGGTATTGTCAAGACGCGGGCGGGTCCATCGCGGATCTTTACATCACCGCCATCCAGGCCCAGGGCCGGCAGGCCCGACACAGGAAGCACACACCGCGTGAACTCCAAGCCGCACAGGGACAGCACGGGCGCCCGCGTCCTGGTCCTCAACTCCGGCTCCTCGTCGGTCAAGTACCAGCTGCTCGACATGACCGACGGACACCGGCTGGCGTCCGGCATCGTCGAGCGGATCGGCGAGGGCCCGGTCGCGGACCACTCCGCCGCCCTCAAGCAGGTCTCGGACGAGCTGGCCGCGCAGGGACTGGGCCTGGACTCCGCGCAGCTGGCGGCGGTCGGCCACCGGGTGGTGCACGGCGGGACCCGGTTCACCGAGCCGACGCTCATCACGGACGAGGTGATCGCGGAGATCGAGAAGCTGATCCCGCTGGCGCCGCTGCACAACCCGGCGAACGTCACCGGCATCAAGGTGGCCCGCGCGCTGCGCCCGGACCTGCCGCAGATCGCGGTCTTCGACACCGCGTTCCACGCCACGATCCCGGAGGACGCGGCGCGCTACGCGATCGACACCGCGGTCGCGGACGCGTACGGGGTACGGCGCTACGGCTTCCACGGCACCTCGCACGCGTATGTCTCCCGGGCGACGGCCAAGCTGCTCGGCAAGGACCCCTCCGAGATCAATGTGATCGTGCTGCACCTGGGCAACGGCTGCAGCGCCTCCGCCGTACGGGGCGGGGAGTGCGTGGAGACCTCCATGGGCCTGACCCCGCTGGAGGGCCTGGTCATGGGGACCCGCAGCGGTGACATCGACCCGGCGATCGTCTTCCACCTCACCCGGGTCGGCGGGATGTCGCCGGAAGAGGTCGACACCCTGCTGAACAAGCGCAGCGGGCTGCTGGGCCTGTGCGGCGACAACGACATGCGGGAGATCGGCCGCCGGATGGGCGAGGGCGACGAGGCGGCCCAGGTCGCCTTCGATGTCTATGTTCACCGGCTGCGCAAGTATGTGGGTGCGTATACCGCGGTACTGGGACGAGTGGACGCGATCGCGTTCACCGCGGGCGTGGGCGAGAACTCGCCGGCCGTACGAGGGGCGGCAATGCACGGGCTTGAGGGCCTGGGCATCGAGGTGGACACGGTGCGCAACGCCGTACGGGCCTCGGCGGCGCGGCTGATCTCGACGAAGCGCAGCCGGGTCGCGGTGGCCGTGGTCCCCACCAACGAGGAACTGGAAATCGCAACTCAGGCATATGCCCTGGTCAGCGGGCAGTCCTAGGGCATTCGCACAGCCGGAATATTCCGCTTGTAAACAAACATCGATAGGATCGTCCTCATGCGCCGTTCCAAAATCGTCTGCACGCTGGGCCCCGCCGTCGACTCCTACGAACAGCTCAAGTCGCTGATCGAGGCCGGCATGAACGTGGCCCGTTTCAACATGAGCCACGGGACCCACCCGGAGCACGAGGAGCGTTACCACCGCCTCCGCAAAGCCGCGGAGGAGACCGGCCGCGCTGTCGGCACGCTGGCCGACCTCCAGGGGCCGAAGATCCGCCTGGGTACCTTCTCGGAGGGCCCCGTCGAGCTGGTGCGCGGGGATGAGTTCACCCTCACCACCGAGGATGTCCCCGGCGACAAGAGCATCTGTAGCACCACCTACAAGGGCCTGCCGGGCGATGTCTCCAAGGGCGACACCATCCTGATCAACGACGGCGCGGTCGCGCTGCAGGTCATCGAGGTCGACGGGCCCCGGGTGCGCACCATCGTCATCGAGGGCGGCGTGATCTCCGACCACAAGGGCATCAACCTGCCCGGTGTGCCGGTGAATGTCCCCGCACTGTCGGAGAAGGACGTCGAGGACTTGCGCTTCGCGCTGGCGATGGGCATCGACATGGTGGCGCTGTCCTTCGTCCGGGACGCGGCCGATGTCCGCGATGTACACCGGGTCATGGACGAGGTCGGCCGCCGGGTGCCGGTCATCGCCAAGGTGGAGAAACCGCAGGCCGTCGCGAACATGCAGGAAGTCGTGCTGGCCTTCGACGGCGTGATGGTCGCCCGCGGCGATCTGGCGGTGGAGTACCCGCTCGAGAAGGTGCCGATGGTTCAGAAGCGGCTGATCGAGCTGTGCCGCCGGAACGCCAAGCCGGTCATCGTCGCGACCCAGATGATGGAGTCGATGATCAACTCCTCGCGGCCGACCCGCGCGGAGGCCTCCGACGTGGCGAACGCGATCCTGGACGGCACGGACGCGGTGATGCTGTCCGCCGAGTCCTCGGTCGGCAAGTATCCGATCGAGACGGTGAAGACGATGTCGCGCATCGTCGAGGCCGCGGAGCATGAGCTGCTCTCGCGCGGACTGCAGCCGCTGGTGCCGGGCAAGAAGCCGCGCACCCAGGGCGGTTCGGTGGCGCGTGCGGCCTGCGAGATCGCGGACTTCCTGGGCGGCAAGGCGCTGATCGCCTTCACCAAGTCCGGGGACACCGCGCGCCGGCTGTGCCGCTACCGGGCCCAGCAGCCGATTCTGGCCTTCACCACCGACCTCTCGACACGCAACGTGCTGACACTGAGCTGGGGTGTGGAGTCCTTCGTCGTGCCGTATGTGGAGAGCACCGACGCGATGGTCGACCTGGTCGACGCCGAGCTGCTGAAGCTCAACCGCTACGACGAGGACGACATCCTGGTCATTACGGCGGGCTCCCCGCCCGGCGTCCCCGGCACCACCAACATGGTGCGGGTCCACCACCTGGGCGGCGGCGCCGGCTGACCGGCTGCCGTAGCACGGAAAACGGCTGTGGGCCGTCCCGGTCGGGACGGCCCACAGCCGTTTTCCGCAGTACCGAAGCGATCAGCCGGCGCTGTTGAACAGGTGCATGCCCGGCACGGTGAGCGTGCCGCCGAACTGGCCGGCCTGCACCACGTGCACATCGGTGAAGACCGCGACCGGCACATTCAGCGGGGGCGGCGTCTCGGGGCTGAAGGTGACGGGGATGAGCCCGAACAGATTGCCCTTCAGCTCCTCGGTGTACATCGTCACTGTGCCGTCGCGGATCGTGGAGGTGCTGCCTTCGCGGGCCTTCACATGGGAGACGGTGCCCTGCGGGCCGTCCACCAGCTGGTGCAGGTCCTTGATGTCCGTTTCCTTGGCGGTGAACTTCAGGACCTTCTTGACCTTGCCGCTGTACGTCCGGACCTCGACGATGCCCTCGAAGTCCAGGCCGCGCAGGGTGAGCCGCGAGCTCTCCAGCTGCCACGGCTTGTCAGGCAACAGCGGAATACCCTGTTCCAGTTTGGCGTTCGCCAGCGCCTCGGGGTCGGACGTCGGGCAAGGGAACGGCTGCTTGCCGTCCGCAGTGGCCGTCGTCGAGGAGGACGTGGCGGACTTCGACGCAGCAGACGTCGCGGTGTCCTTGACAGCCTCGACCTTGGCGCCGACCTGGTCCGCCGCCTTCTCGATGGCGTCCTTGGTCGTGGCCTGGGCGTCGCTCGCGGTCTTCTCCACGGTCGAGCCCGCGGAAGCCGTGCTGGAACTCGGCTTCGGCTCCGGGCTGGCGGTGGCCGAACTCGTCGGGGACGGGCTGGCGGAACTCTCCGTGGACGCGCTGTCCGACCCGCCGCCCAGGAGGCCCCCGAGCGCGTCCCCGACCCCCAGCGGATCGAGCGGGTTCCTGGACTGCGTCGGCGTCGGGCTCGGCGAGGCCGAGTCCGCGGGGGCCGTGTCCGATGTGCCGCCACTGCCGGACGAGGGCTGCGGAGCCTTCGTCGCCCCGGGGGACGGGCTCGCGGACGCGGACGGCTCCGCCGTAGGCGTGGGATCGGGCTTGGCCGACTCCGACGCCGACGGCGACTTCTGCGGATCCTCCGGCTCGTCGGACCGCGTGACGCATGGTCCTGGAGCGAAGGGGTTGCTCGGCAGTTCGTCGGCCTGAGCGAGCTTGGGGGTGAGGCCCATGCCCACGAACACCGCCGTGGGCATCGCGGCCAGGGCTATCGCCTTGCTCGCGGGTATCTGCAGCTTGGTCAGCAGTGACTTTCGGGGGGCCGCGTGGCGCGGCCCCGTTCGCACCCGGAAGTCCCCGCCGTGGGGAGCCCCGAGCAGGGTCTCCTCGTCATCGCGCACGGTGCCTCCCGCCGAGGGTGTCAGCGGTCTGCTCCGGCTGACCCGGGTACCAGTCGTCGGCCGGCGCGGGGCTCGGCGGGGTGTCCTGCTTCTCGGCCGACCCTTCCGCGGGCTCGCCCGGCGCCCATGCGATGGACAGGGCGCCACCGATCAGGCACAGCAGGAAACCGAAGAGGAATCCACCCAAGTTGGACACCGGGATGGAGACCAGGGCCAGCAGGATCGAGGCGACACCGGCGAACACCCGGACGATGTGGTGGAACCACATCGTCAACCCGAGTGTCACCAGCAGTACACCGATGATCAGCGATCCTGCACCGGCGGTGGTGGCCATGCGCACAGTGAGCTGGCCGACCTTGAGGTTGGCGTACGGCAGGTAGGCGATCGGCACTCCGCCGAGCATCGTCAGCAGGCCCGCCCAGAACGGCCTGCTGCCGCGCCAGTCGCGGAAGCGAAGCCGCCAGTATTCGATTCGGTGGGAACGCAGCCCTGGTGACTCGGCGCTCATGGAAAACAGCTCCCTGGGACCGGCGTTGTACAACAGTGTGGGGGGGGAAGGGCGGGCGGGAACACAGCGCTCCCCACCCGCCCGACGAGTGCCTAGTAGCACTCCTGGACGCCCTTGTGGAGCCTCATGCTGAGCCCGCTCAGCTTGAAAGTTCCGGCGCTGGTCGCCCACGCGGTCTGCTTGACGTCGGTCAGGGTGGCGCTGTCGGCCTCCTGAGCGAAGCCGGCAGGGCTTGCGTGGTCGCCCTTGTTGATACCCGGGCCCTTGGTGCTGGCACCGGCGGCGACACCGATGTTGATGTTGTGGAACGTGGCGTTGGCGTCAAGCTGCGCAACGTCGATGTACAGGTTCTCGGCCTCGACCGGGTCCTTCTGGCCGGCGTTCAGCTGCAGCGTCACCGTGCCGACGAGCGGGATGTCCGGCGTGACGACGGACTGGCACATGCCGTTGATCTTCGCGCTCTTGAACGCGGAGACAGCGACCGGGACGTTCTTCCCGCCGACCTGAGCGTCGTAGGCCCCGTACTGGACAAAGCCCTTGCCCTCGAGGCGCTCAGCCGCGACCTTGAACTGCTGGCCGGAGACGCTGAACGACGCTGCCAGGGCACCCTGCGAGAGGGCGACACCGATCGCGGCAGTCGCAGCGACGCTCGGCACCATGACCACGGCGAACCGCTTCCATCTGGTACCGCCACGAGTCGTGGACTCCATGACTTTCCTCCTTCTCGGACGTACATCTCCGGGCGGAGCTGGTGGGGACAGCCCTGACCTGGGATGGGAGAAGTGCTACGTCCTCGGGAAGAAGAGCGCCGTGGTCGGAGGAGCATCATGCATCTCAAACACCGGCGATCACCCCCGAGCGACAACCACTGGCCACGCTCGCGCGCAACCTGCTGGACAGGCCCTGCCAAACGACAGAGACCCCCCTGTCCAAGGCCGACCCTCCTGATCGCCGGCCTACTCGGTGGGGACCCGCCCCCCGCTGGTCCCAAGTTGTCGTCGGGCAGTGGGGAATGGACCGAGCTTGGCCGATCGTGGTGCATACCCGGGTGGGGGCGCAAGGGGTTCATTACTTGCGAGTAACGGACGCATAACCGATACATGGCCGATGGATCTCGACCAGGCACGCAGGGTCGCCGGAGTCACACCCGGAAGAGGCCGAGGAAGCCGCACATAGACGGACAAGAAGCCCCTGATCTCTTACTCGCAGTAACAGCGGCCGCGATTACCAAGTTTTGGTAAAGCGCGGCCGCTGTGGCCATCCGTTCACCATGAGCGACGAGCAGATGGGACGGGTGACCGAGGATCAGAAGAGCACGCGTGCGAGGGCCGTACGCGCCCTGGTTACCCGCGGATCGTCCGCGCCAACCACATCGAAGAGTTCCAGCAGATGGACCCGCGCCGCTTCCCGGTCCTCGCCGGCCGTCCGTTTGACCGTGTCCACCAGCCGCCCGAAGGCGTCCTCCACATGCCCACCGACCAAGTCGAGATCGGCGGCCACGATCTGCGCCGCGACATCGTCGGGCCGGTCCGCCGCGGCCTTGCGCACCGCCTGCGGATCCTTCCCCTGGACCCGCTGCAGGAGTTCGGCCTGTGCCAGCCCCAGCTTCGCCTCGGCGTTGGCCGGGTCATCGGAGAGCACGTTCTTGTACGCCTGGATCGCCCCGCCCAGGTCACCCGCGTCGAGCGCCTCGTGCGCCGCGGACAGCGCGGTGTCGTACGGACCGGCCGGTTTCGACTCCTCCGGCTCGGCGCCGGCCTCACCCGGCTCCACCGGAGTGCCGACGATGCCGAAGCGCTCCTCGGCCGCCTGGATCAACTGGTCCAGCACCTGCCGGATCTGGGCTTCCGGAGCCGCGCCCTGGAACAGGGGCAGCGCCTGCCCGGCGATCACCGCGAAGACCGCTGGGATGCCCTGCACGCCGAACTGCTGGAACAGCATCTGATTGGCATCGACATCGATCTTGGCCAGAACGAACTTCCCGGCGTACTCTGCCGCCAGCCGCTCGAGCACCGGCCCGAGCTGCTTGCACGGCTGGCACCACTCGGCCCAGAAGTCGATGACAACCGGGACCTCGGTGGAGCGCTGCAGGACCTCCCGCTCGAACCCCGCCTCGTCAACGTCGAACACCAGGCGCTTAGGGGTGGCCGGCCCACCGCCGCGGGCAGCTTCGGCCCGCGCCTGCTCCGCCTTCTGCTTCGCTTCCCCGGCGGCCTTCACCGCGGCGAGGTCGACGACTCCGCTCATGGACATGTTCCGTGGCTGCATGCGTCTATCCTCCCCCCTTCGGTCGCCGATCGGAAAAGCGCGCCGATCTGATGGGCGCCATGGTCCCCACCATGGCGCCTGTGGTTGTCGCTCTTGTGCCGTGGTCCCCACCACGGCCCCAGTGGTCGCCGCTGTTGCGCTGGGAGCTTTCGCTACGGCTCGTAGCGTAACTCGTCCGGCCCCCGGCCCTGCAAGACCGCCTCGGCAAAGTGCCGGTGATGTCCCTCACTGGGCACCGCCCCGGAGGTCCTACCGGCGGGTATGGTCGCCCGCATGAGGAGCCGCACGACCGCCCCCAGCACGGGCAGCAATACCGCCCCACGCACGGGCAGCAGTACCGGCCGCACCGGCCGGCCACGCAACGCCGACGCCGACCGCGCGATCCTCGACGCGACGCGAGCAGCGCTGGTCGAGATGGGGTGGAGCAAGCTGTCGATGGCCGATGTGGCGGCCCGCGCGGGAGTCGCCAAGACCACCCTTTACCGGCGCTGGGCGAACAAGAGCGAGCTGGTGGTGGACGCGGTCGCGGCCCTCTTCGACGAGCATCTGGAGCTGCCCGACCGCGGCGGTCTGCAGGCCGACATCGAGGGCGTGGTGCTGCAGTTCGCGACCCTGCTGGACCTGCCGGAGACCAAGACGGCGCTGATGGCGGTGGTCTCGGAGTCCACGCGGGACGACGCGCTGCGCGCGCGGATCCGGAACGAGATCGTCGACCGTCAGAAGCGGCTGGTGGTGGCCGGGCGGAAGCGGGCGCAGGCCCGCGGGGAGCTGCCGCCGGACGCGCCGGGCGCGGTCGGGGACGCGGCGGCGGCCCGCAGCATCGACCTGATCTTCGACGTGATCGCGGGCGCTGTCGTACACCGCGCGCTGGTCAGCGCCGAGCCGGTGGACGCGGACTGGGCCCACAACTTCACGACGCTGCTGCTCGGCGGTCTCGCCGCGGCCACGGCCGCCGGCCGGCCCACCTGACGCGCTGCGCGCGGCGAGCCACCAACACGACCGCGAAGCCCCCTGCGGGTTTCGCCCGCCCAGCCCAAGGACCTGCAGCCGGCGCTGCTGGGCGCGGTGGAGCACCTGATCGACCATGTGACGGCGGGCGGCCCTGTAGAGCCGTGAGCCGCACACCCGCCCCATTCTCTGGGGCGGGTGTGCGGGGAGAAGATGCGCGCCTCAGCGCCCGGAGATCGTGTCGGCGAGCCGGGCGTACGCCGAGGTGCGGGCCAGCCCGCCGCTCTCACGGCGGTCGGCGGCGCGGAACAGCGAGTAGGTCAGCCCTGTTAAAAGGGGCGGCTGGGCGGGCGAAAACGCGCCGCAGGCGCGGACTTGGCCGCTCCCGGCGGGTTCGGTCAGAACCCCGCCGGCTCCGTGTAGACGCCCCACTCCTCGCGAAGCGCCCCGCAGATCTCGCCGAGCGTCGCCTCCGCCCGCACCGCCTCCAGCATCGGCTCGATCATGTTCGAGCCCTCGCGGGCCGCCGCCAGCATCCCGTCCAGGGCCGTACGGACCGCCGCGTCGTCCCTGCGCGACTTACGGTCGGCCAGCACGCGCACCTGCTCGTGCTCGACCTCATGGCTGACCCGCAGGATCTCCAGCTCGCCGGTGACCGAGCCGGTGTGACAGTTGACGCCGACGACCTTCTTCTCGCCCTTCTCCAGCGCCTGCTGGTAGCGGAAGGCGGATTCGGCGATCTCGCCGGTGAACCAGCCCTCCTCGATGCCGCGCAGAATGCCGGAGGTCATCGGCCCGATCGGGTGCTGCCCGTCCGGCACCGCCCGGCGGCCGAGCTCCTTGATCCGGTCGAAGATCTTCTCGGCGTCGGCCTCGATCCGGTCGGTGAGCGCCTCGACGTACCACGAACCGCCCAGCGGGTCGGCGACGTTGGCCACGCCGGTCTCCTCCATCAGCACCTGCTGGGTGCGCAGCGCGATCTCGGCGGCCTGCTCGCTGGGCAGGGCCAGGGTCTCGTCCAGCGCGTTGGTGTGCAGCGAGTTGGTGCCGCCCAGAACGGCCGCCAGGGCCTCGACGGCGGTCCGTACGACGTTGTTGTACGGCTGCTGGGCGGTCAGCGAGACACCAGCGGTCTGGGTGTGGAAGCGCAGCGACTGCGCCTTCTCGGACGTGGCGCCGTAGACGTCCCGCATCCAGCGGGCCCAGATCCGGCGGGCCGCACGGAACTTGGCGATCTCCTCGAAGAAGTCGACGTGCGCGTCGAAGAAGAAGGACAGTCCGGGCGCGAAGGCGTTGAGGTCCAGGCCGCGCGAGAGGCCCAGCTCCACATAGCCGAAGCCGTCGGCGAGGGTGTAGGCGAGCTCCTGCGCGGCCGTCGCCCCGGCCTCGCGGATGTGGTAGCCGGAGACGGACAGCGGCTTGTACGCGGGGATGGAGCGCGCGCAGTGCTCCATGAGGTCGCCGATCAGGCGCAGATGCGGCTCGGGCTGGAAGAGCCACTCCTTCTGCGCGATGTACTCCTTGAAGATGTCGGTCTGGAGCGTGCCGTTGAGAACGCCCGGATCGATGCCCTGCCGCTCGGCGGCGACCAGGTACATACAGAAGACGGGGACGGCGGGGCCGGAGATCGTCATCGAGGTGGTGACATCGCCGAGCGGGATGTCCTTGAACAGGATCTCCATGTCGGCGGCGGAGTCGATGGCGACACCGCAGTGGCCGACTTCGCCGAGCGAGCGCGGATCGTCGGAGTCGCGCCCCATCAGGGTCGGCATGTCGAACGCGACCGAGAGCCCGCCGCCGCCGTTGCCCAGGATCATCTTGTAGCGCTCATTCGTCTGCTCGGCGTTGCCGAAGCCGGCGAACTGGCGGATGGTCCAGGTCCGGCCGCGGTAGCCGGTGGGGTACAGCCCGCGGGTGAAGGGATACTCACCGGGCCAGCCGATCCGGTCGAACCCCTCGACCGAGTCTCCGGGCCGCGGCCCGTACACCGGCTCGACGGGATCGCCGGAGAGCGTGGAGTAGTCGGCATCGCGCTTGAGGGCTGCGTCGTACCGGGCCTGCCAGCGACGGCGGCCCTCTTCGATGGCGTGGGCGTCCATACCTTCGAAAATACTAGGACGTCCTAGTAATTGTCGACGGGAGAGCGCCCACACGGGGGTGCGGGCGCTCTGGGACGGCCTTGGCTAGTGCCGCGTCAGCCAGGGTTTGCCCGGTAGCGAGGTGACCTGGTGCGGTCAGCTGCAAGGCGCCCGATCGGCCTCGTAGTGGGCCTACTCGGTCGATCGGGCAACGCAGCAGACGGCCGTGCCAGGGCCGCGAGCGGGGCAAACCCTGGCTGAAGCGGCACTAGGCCTTGACGGGCTCGGGCGCGGCGTCGCTGACCTGCGGCGCGACCTCCCGGACGACCCGGCGCTCGACAAAGAAGGCGGCGGTCGGGATGGTGCCGGCGAGCAGCACCCACAGCAGCTTGCCGAACGGCCACTTCGCCTTGGAGCCCAGATCGAAGGCGAAGATCAGGTACAGCACGTACAGCCAGCCGTGGGCGGTGCCGACGATGCTCACGAAGAGCTCCGCACCGTCGATCTTCAGCAGATACTCCGCGATCATGCCGATCGTCAGCAGGACCAGCAGCACACCCGTCACGTAGGCCATCACCCGGTAGCGGGTGAGCACGCTCTTCTTCATGCCGAAGAGCGTAACCACCCGTTCCGGGGCGATCTTCTCCACCCCCTGGGCGGTTGCTCCTCGCTTGCTTGCCTCCGGGCGCTTGAACCCGGTGCCGGCACTCTCCCCCGGCCTTCGGCCGGGTGGGGGCGCCCCAGCGCTAGCTGGGGAAGTGCCCCCACGACAGCTGCGCTCCGCTCGTTCCTCGCTCCGACGCTTGGTCTCTGGGGGCACCCCCAGAATGCCCCAGCGGCAGTCCCCCTGGGCCTGACGGCCCAGGAGGTGCCCCCAGGGGGATTTCGGCACCGGCGCGCCCTTGGGCGCGCGAGGGGAGCACTACTCCCCCTGGAAGTCCTCCGCGGCGATCCGCAGCGGCCGCAGCATCGCGAAAATCTCGCCGCACTCCTCGGCGTCGTACACACCGAGGCCGAAGTCCATCGCCATCAGGTCCCGGGTGGCGGCCTCCACCACCTCGCGGCCCTTGTCGGTGATCGAGGCCAGGGTGCCGCGGCCGTCGTTGGGGTTCGGCCGCTTGTCGACCAGGCCGGACTTCACCAGGCGGTCGACGGTGTTGGTGACCGAGGTGGGGTGCACCATCAGGCGCTCGCCGATCTTCGACATCGGCAGCTCACCGGCCTTGCTGAAGGTGAGCAGCACCAGCGCCTCATAGCGGGCGAAGGTGAGCCCGTACGGCTTGACGACCGCGTCGACCTGGCCGAGCAGGATCTGGTGGGCCCGCATGATCGAGGTGATCGCGGCCATGGACGGCACGGATCCCCATCGCTGCTTCCAGAGCTCATCGGCTCGGGCGATCGGATCGAACGGCAGACTGAGCGGCTTCGGCACGCCTTCGACCTTACCGGCCGCCGGTCATATGGTGGGCCACCTTGTCTCACTTCCCGGATGCTCAGCGCCGCTTTGTAGTGAATTGAACACTGACCGCATGCATGTTCCGCGACACGTTGGGTAGTTACGCCCGGTCTACGTCTTTCGCGCGGGGCCGAAAGTCGGCCTCGGGAGGGAGGCCGTCGCGTGCACCTCGATCCGCGGTCACAGGCCCACGACCCGCTGCGCTGCCGCTTCGCGATCTCGCCGTTGTGGGAGCTCCAGGAGGCCGTGCGCACGCTCAGGACCCCGGCGCGGCACGGCCGGCATCTGCCGTGGCTGCGCGGTATGCGCAGTGCCGCCGCTGGGCTCGACCTTGCTCCGCTGTGGCTGCTGATGCCCGAGCGCGGCCACAGCCCGGACTTCCTGCGGCCGCCGCCCGAGGGTCTGGCCGGCTCGATCCAGGAGGAGCTGGCGCAGGTGCGGGCCACCGATCCCGACCGGGCCCGGGACGCCCTGGCCCGCTCGCTGTCCGGCACCCCGGGCGCCGCCGAGACCCCGCGCGGGCGCGCGATGCTCGCGGACCCCGCCCGCGCCGTACGGGAGTTGGCAGATCTGCTGCAACTGGCCTGGCGGGCACTGCTGGTCCGGCACTGGCCGTGGCTACGGGCTCTGCTGGAGGCCGACGTCGCCTTCCACTCCCGGCGGCTGGCAAACGGCGGTCCGCCGCGGCTGTTCGCCGAGCTGCACCCCCGGCTGCGCTGGCAGAGCGGCGCGCTGACCGTGGCCTCCGGCACCGGACTGGTCACCGTACAGGCGGCACCCGGCCAACAGCTGACGCTGGTGCCGAGCGTGTTCGTGTGGCCGGAGGTGCTGAGCGGCTTCGCCGGGCCGCCGGCCGTGGTCTATCCGGCGCGCGGCATCAACGGCCTGTGGAACCAGCCGGAGGGCCGTGCCTCCGAGGCGCTGGCGCGGCTGCTGGGCCGGGGCCGTGCCACGGTGCTGACCGCGCTCGCCGAGCCCGCGACGACCTCGGCGCTCGCCCAGCGCCTCGGCTTCGCCCCGTCCTCGGTCTCCGCCCATCTCTCGGCGCTGCGCGACGCCGGGCTGCTGGTCTCGCACCGCGACGGTCACCAGGTCATCTACGAGCGCACGCCGCTGGGCATCGCGCTGGCGACCGCCGCCTGAGCCCGCTGATGACCGGCCCCTGGCGGGCCGGCGACCGGTGCTGGGCCGCAGGTGGGCCCGTACCGTCCGCTGGGCGGGGCCCCGGCTCCCCCCAGCGCGGCGATGTGAGCAGTCGCTCAAGCGGAGGCTGCGGCGTCAGCCCTCGGCGAGGTGCCGCTCGACCGTCTCCACCTTGGAGGTGAGACCGTCCGTGACACCGGGCCGGATGTCGGCCTTGAGGACGAGCGAGACCCGCGGGGAGCGCTCCTCGACGGCGGCGACGGCCCGCTTGATGACGTCCATGACCTCGTCCCACTCGCCCTCGATGGAGGTGAACATCGCGTCCGTACGATTGGGCAGGCCCGACTCGCGGACCACGCGCACGGCGTCGGCGACGTACTCGCCGACGTCCTCCCCCACGCCCAGCGGTGTGACCGAGAAGGCGACGATCATGCGTTGACCACGCCCTCCTTACGCGCGCGGGCTGCGATCACACTGTTCTCGACCTCGCGCTGCAGCTTGCGCTCGGCGAAGAAGCCACCGGTCGGGAGGACGGCCAGCACGAAGTAGACGGCTGCCTTCCCAGGCGACCACTTGGCCTTGTTCCAGGCATCCAGCAGGAAGAGCACGTAGAGGATGAACAGGATGCCGTGAATCGCACCCATCACCGGTACCGCGTTGAACTCGGTCGTCCGCTTGAGCACGGAGCAGACGAGCAGCAGCAGGAAGGACACCGCCTCGGGGGCGGAGACCAGGCGCAGGCGGCGGATGGCCGAGGCGGTCTTGATATCCACGGGTGGGCTCTCCTCCGGTTTTGCGAAAACACGCACAAGCTGCTCCATTGTGGCAGCCGCCGTGTGGATCAACGCCGGAGGGTGCTCAACCGTCCACCTCCAGGACGGACACGATCCGATGGGACCTGATGCGGCGAGAACACGGGGAACCGGAACGCCCAAGACCATTCCGGGCGTTCGGCTGAGCACAGGTTCTGGCAGCAGGACTCACCCCCGCCCAGCCTTTGGGGACGGTAAGTTCGGCCCGTGGCTCAGTTTCGACTGCACGGCAGCAAGGTGCTCGCCGTCGATATGACCGGCGACGCCGTCAAGGCCAAGAACGGCTCGATGGTCGCCTACGACGGCCAGATGTCATTCAAGAAGATGTCCGGCGGCGGCGAGGGACTCCGCGGCATGGTGACGCGCCGGCTCACCGGCGAACAGATGGAAGTCATGGAGGTGAAGGGGCACGGCACCTGCTACTTCGCCGACCGGGCGAGCGAGATCAACCTCGTCTCGCTGAACGGCGAGAAGCTCTACGTCGAGGCGAGCAATCTGCTCTGCACCGATGCCGCCCTGCGCACCGGGACCACCTTCACCGGCCTGCACGGCGGGGCACAGGGCAACGGCCTGTTCACCACGACCGTCGAAGGCACCGGCCAGGCGGCCGTGATGTCGGACGGCCCCGCGGTTGTGCTGCGCGTCACACCGCAGTATCCGCTCCAGGTCGACCCGGGCGCGTATGTCGCGCACACCGGCAATCTGCGCCAGCACTTCCAGTCCGGGGTGAACTTCTCGACGTTCATAGGCGAGGGCTCGGGCGAGGGCTTCCAGATCCGCTTCGAGGGCGACGGCCTGGTCTACGTCCAGCCCAGCGAGCGGAACACGATCGGCGGTGACATCTAAGTGCCCTTCCGCGAGATCAACTCCAAGATGATCGAGGCACGCGTCGAGCCTGGCGGACGGCTCTTCAGCCAGCGCGGCGCGATGCTCGCCTACACCGGGAACGTCACCTTCACGCCCAACATCCAGGGCGGGCAGGGCGGCTTGATGTCCATGATCGGCCGACGGGTCGCGGGCGAGGCCGCCCCGCTGATGACCGTCGAGGTGCCCCTCGGGCCTGGCGGTCCTGGGGAGACCCCGGGTGGCACCGTCTGGTTCGGCCACGGCGGCCACCACATCCAGGTGATCACCCTCACCGGCGAGACCCTCTACGTTGAGGCCGACCGCCTCCTCGCCTTCGACGGAACGCTCGAGCAGGGGACGATGTTCATGGGCGCGCAGGGCGGGGTGATGGGCATGGTGCGCGGCCAGGTCACCGGCCAGGGTCTGTTCACCACCACCCTCCGCGGCCATGGGTCCGTCGCCGTGATGGCCCACGGCGGTGTGATCGAACTCCCCATCACCCCCGACCGCCCCGTGCACGTCGACCCGCAGGCGTACGTCGCGCACCACGGCGACGTACGCAACAAGCTGTCCACGGCGCTGGGTTGGCGGGACATGGTCGGCCGGGGCTCGGGCGAGGCGTTCCAGCTCGAACTGTCAGGAAACGGCGCGGTGTTCGTACAGGCCTCGGAGGAGAAGCTGTGACTGGTCCGGTGGTGTTCGACCCGCACACCCTGCCGGTCGACGACAACGTCAACGCGTACACCTTCTGCGTGGAACTGCACGGCCGGTGGTTCCTGCAGAAGGGCAAGATGATCGCCTACTACGGGCACATCGACTTCCACGGCATCGGCCACGGCCCGCTCGACCGCCTCGTCGCCGGCAGCTTCCACTCACCGCTGCATGCCGGGGACTGGGTGGTGGCCGAGGGCCAGGGCAAGATGCTGCTCGCCGACCGGGCGTACGACGTCAACTCCTACGACCTCGAGGACGGCAACCTCACCATCCGCTCGGGCAATCTGCTGGCCTTCCAGCCCGGTCTGTCGCTCAAGCAGTCGATCATCCCGGGCTTTCTGACCCTGATCGGCACCGGCACGTTCGTCGCGGCCTCCAACGGCCCGGTGGTCTTCGCCGAGCCGCCGATCCGCGTCGATCCGCAGGCGCTCGTCGGGTGGGCCGACTGCCCCTCGCCCTGCCACCACTACGACCACCAGTACCTGCGGGGGGTCATGGGCGGCCTGCGGGCGCTTACCGGTGTGGGCGGAGCTTCGGGCGAGGAGCATCAGTTCGAGTTTGTGGGGGCGGGTCAGGTGCTGCTGCAGTCCACGGAGCGGCTGATGGTGGAACAAGACACCGGCGCGGTTCCGCACCAATCCGGCGTACCGGCCACACAACCGACATTTCCGCAGGTCCCGGGTGGTCTGGGGGGCCTCCAGCGTCGCTTCGGGCTGTGAGCGGTACCCTGCGGAGGGTAACGTCGAACGCATGCGCACTGGTGCGGCGGGGGAAGCACGGGTGCGTCTGGGGGAAACGGGCGACGTTCACTCCATCGCCATTGGTCCGCATTTCAACATTATGGGTAGAATCAATTTATGGAGACCGAGACGGCCACCCGCTGGCTCAGCGACGATGAACAGCGCGCCTGGCGTACCCATCTGGACGTCAACAAGCTGCTGATGCACCAGCTCGAAAAGGACCTCCAGCCGTTCGGACTGACCAACAACGACTACGAGATCCTCGTCAACCTCTCCGAGTCCACCGACCACCGGATGCGGATGAGCGACCTCGCCACCGCAACCCTTCAGTCAAAGAGCCGGCTCTCCCACCAGATCACCCGGATGGAGAACGCCGGCCTGGTCCGCCGCGAGAACTGTGAATCCGACCGGCGTGGCCTGTACGCGGTCCTCACCGAGCAGGGCATGGAGACGATGCGGAAAGTCGCACCGCACCATGTCGCGTCCGTACGGGAGCACTTCATCGATCTGCTGCCGCCGGAGGAGCTCGAGGCGCTGCGCGAATCCCTCGCCCCGATCGCAGACCATCTGCGCCACCGGCGTGGGCGGGTCTAGTGTTCCGGCGCTTTGCGCCTGGCCACACTCCCACGCAGTAACCGGGGGGTGATCCCAGCGGCTATCGCCGCGAACCGCCCACCCGCCTCGTGACGGGGCGGGTGGGCGGAATTCCTCAGCCGCCCGCAGGGCCGTTCGTCAGGCCCGCGACCAGCTCGTCCGCGGCCGCGTACGGATCCAGCCGGCCGGCCATGATCCGCTCCGCCAGCGCTTCCAGCCGCCGGTCCCCGTGCAGGTCCCCGATCCGCTCGCGCAGCGCGGTCACGGCTATCGTCTCGACCTCACCGGCCGCCCGCGCCAGCCGCCGCTCGGCGAGGACACCGTGCTCCTCCATCCACGCGCGGTGCTTCTCCAGCGCCTCGACGACCTCGTCGATGCCCTCGCTCCGCGCCGCGACGGTCTTCACGATCGGCGGACGCCAGGCCCCCGGAGCCCGCGCCTCGCCCAGGCCGAGCATGTGGTTGAGCTCCCGGGCCGTGGCGTCGGCGCCATCCCGGTCGGCCTTGTTCACCACGTACACATCGCCGATCTCGAGGATCCCCGCCTTCGCGGCCTGGATGCCGTCGCCCATCCCGGGGGCCAGCAGCACCACGCTGGTGTCGGCCTGGGAGGCGATTTCGATCTCCGACTGCCCGACGCCCACCGTCTCGACGAGGATCACATCGCACCCGGCCGCATCCAGCACCCGGATGGCCTGCGGCGCGGCCCACGCGAGCCCGCCCAGGTGCCCGCGCGTGGCCATCGACCGGATGTAGACGCCCGGATCCGAGGCGTGCTCGCTCATCCGGACCCGGTCACCGAGCAGCGCGCCTCCGGAGAACGGTGAGGACGGGTCGACCGCCAGCACGCCGACCCGCTTCCCGATCTTCCGGTACGCGGTGACCAGCGCGGAGGTGGACGTCGACTTGCCGACGCCGGGGGATCCGGTCAGCCCCACCACATACGCACCGCCCGTCAGGGGTGCGAGCGCCGCCATCACCTCGCGCAGCTGCGGAGACGCCCCCTCCACCAGTGAGATCAGCCGGGCCACGGCCCGCGGCCGGCCCTGCCGCGCTTGTGCCACCAGGTCGGGGACGTCTACCGCCATGAGTGCTGTGCTCCTCGGTTCAGTTGCGGACTGCGACTATGCGCTCTGCCGGCCGTTCTGCGGGACACGGATGATCAGCGCATCGCCCTGACCGCCGCCACCGCACAGCGCGGCCGCGCCGACGCCGCCGCCCCGACGCTTCAGCTCGAGCGCCAGGTGCAGCGCGATCCGCGCGCCCGACATCCCGATCGGGTGACCCAGGGCGATCGCTCCACCGTTGACGTTCACCTTTTCAGGGGACACCCCGAGGTCCTTCATGGACTGCACCGCGACCGCGGCGAAGGCCTCGTTGATCTCGATCAGATCGAGGTCCTCGACCTCCAGGCCCTCCTTCTTCAGCGCGTGCCTGATGGCGTTCGAGGGCTGCGACTGAAGCGAGTTGTCCGGGCCGGCCACATTGCCGTGCGCCCCGATCTCCGCGATCCACTCCAGACCGAGCTCCTCGGCCTTGGTCTTGCTCATCACCACCACGGCGGCGGCGCCGTCCGAGATCTGCGAAGACGAACCGGCCGTGATGGTCCCGTCCTTGGCGAAGGCGGGCCGCAGCTTGCCGAGCGACTCGGCGGTCGTCTCGGCGCGGATGCCCTCGTCCTTGCTGAACAGGACCGGGTCGCCCTTGCGCTGCGGAATCTCCACCGGGGTGATCTCGGCCTCGAAGATGCCGTTCTTCTGGGCGGCGGCGGCCCGCTGGTGCGACAGCGCCGCGATCTCGTCCTGCTCCGGACGGCCGATACCGAGCCGGGTGTTGTGCTTCTCCGTCGACTCGCCCATGGCGACGCCCTCGAAGGAGTCGGTCAGCCCGTCGTACGCCATGGCGTCCAGCACCTCGACGGAGCCGTACTTGTAGCCCTCGCGGGACTTCGGCAGCAGGTGCGGAGCGTTGGTCATCGACTCCTGGCCACCCGCGACGATCACGTCGAATTCACCCGCACGGATCAGCTGGTCGGCAAGCGCGATCGCGTCGAGCCCGGACAGACAGACCTTGTTGATCGTCAGCGCGGGCACGTTCATCGGGATGCCGGCCTTCACGGCCGCCTGACGGGCGGGGATCTGCCCGGTGCCCGCCTGCAGCACCTGCCCCATGATCACGTACTGGACCTGGTCGCCGCCGATGCCCGCCCGGTCCAGCGCGGCCTTGATGGCCACGCCGCCCAGGTCGGCACCGGAGAAGCTCCGGAGGCTGCCCAGCAGACGACCCATGGGCGTGCGGGCGCCTGCGACGATGACCGACGACGTGGTGCCGGTGGAACCTGTCATGGTGCGACCCCTTCAAGGAGGAGTGAACGAGGGTTTACGTCAATGTACTGAGCGGTACGGGCGCGGTCACCGGCCTGCAGGTGTGATCGCGCGCACGTTGCGTAACGGCCTGTGTGAGCGGTGCACTGGTTCCATGCTGACGCGAATCGACCACATCGGGATCGCC
The DNA here is from genome assembly GCF_054963655.1 of Streptomyces sp. HSS9-12. NCBI lineage: Bacteria > Bacillati > Actinomycetota > Actinomycetes > Kitasatosporales > Streptomycetaceae > Streptomyces > Streptomyces sp. HSS9-12. The sequence continues at coordinate 68,689 of NZ_JBUEGC010000027.1, forward strand.
TGTTTCGACCTCGACAAGACCGTCGAGTTCTACCGTGCCACGTACGGCTTCGAGGTGTTCCACACCGAGGTCAACGAGGAGCAGGGCGTCCGAGAAGCCATGCTCAAGATCAATGAGACGTCCGACGGCGGCGCCTCCTACCTGCAGCTGCTGGAGCCGACGCGCGAGGACTCGACCGTCGCCAAGTGGCTGGCGAAGAACGGTGAGGGCGTACACCACATCGCGTTTGGTACCCCCGACGTGGATGCTGATGCGCAGGAGATCCGCGACAAGGGCGTACGGGTCCTGTACGAGGAGCCCCGCCGCGGCTCGATGGGCTCCCGGATCACCTTCCTCCATCCGAAGGACTGCCATGGCGTCCTCACCGAACTCGTCACGTCGTCCCAGTCCACAGACGCACACTGACCTTCAACTCCCCCGGCCGGTAGAGTGGCTGCTCGGCCGGGGTGCGGGTGCGCGGTGCCGTGCGGTTTGGTACGGACCGGTTCTGTGCTGTGACCCATGTCCTGCCGATGATCTGACACCATTCTCCGGAAGGCACGGTTCTACAGGAGGGCAGTGCTGGTAGGAGACCGGGCCGGCGCTTGGACGGGCAGGGCGGGCGCCGGTGTCGACGCAACCAGGGGACGGATGGGACCGCGCAGTGCGGGGCTACGACCGCTACGAGGCTGACGACCACCTCTCGAAGTTCGAGGCCGAGATGGAGCGGCTGAAGACCGAGCGGGAGAAGGCCGTCCAGCACGCAGAGGACCTCGGCTACCAGGTCGAGGTGCTGCGCGCCAAGCTGCACGAGGCGCGCCGCACCATCATGTCCCGGCCCGCCTACGACAACCTCAGTCACCAGGCCGAGCAGCTGCTGCGCAATGCCCAGCTCCAGGCCGACCAGCTGCGCGCCGACGCCGAGCGCGAGCTGCGCGAGGCCCGTGCTCAGACCCAGCGGGTGCTGCAGGAGCAGGCCGAGCGGCAGGCCCGGCTGGAGGCCGAGCTGCACGCCGAGGCGGTGGCCCGCCGGCAGCGACTGGACCAGGAGCTCGCCGAGCGCCGGCAGACCGTCGAATCGCACGTCAACGAGAACGTCGCCTGGGCCGAGCAGCTGCGCGCCCGCACCGAGGCACAGGCCCGCCGCCTGCTGGACGAGTCCCGGGCCGAGGCCGAGCAGTCGCTGGCAGCCGCCCGCGCCGAGGCGCAGCGCCTGGTCGAGCAGGCCCGTCAGCGCCTGGTCTCGGAGACCGAGTCCGCCCGCAACGAAGCGGAAGCGATCCTGCGGCGGGCCCGTACGGACGCCGAACGGCTGCTCAACGCCGCCTCCACCCAGGCCCAGGAGGCCACCACCCACGCCGAGCGGCTGCGCAGCTCCAGCACCGCCGAGTCCGACCAGGCCCGGCAGACCGCGGCGGAGCTCACCCGCGCCGCCGAACAGCGGATGAAGGAGGCCGAGGACGCGCTGCGCGAGGCGCGCGCCGAGGCCGAGCGGCTGCGCGAGGAGGCGGCCACCCAGGCGGCCAAGCGGCTGTCGACCGCCGAGTCGGAGAACGAGCAGCGCACCCGTACCGCCAAGGCCGAAATCGCCCGGATGGTCGCGGAGGCCACCAAGGAGGCCGAGGCCCTCAAGGAGGAGGCCGAGCAGGCACGGGCCGACGCCCGTGCCGAGGCGGAGCGGCTGGTCTCCGAGGCCCAGGAATCCGCCCGCGCCAGGGCGTCCGAGGACTCGGCCGCCCAGCTGGCGAAGGCCGCCCGCAGCGCCGAGGAGGTGCTGTCCAAGGCGTCGGAGGAGGCCAAGGCCACCACCAAGGCGGCCACCGAGGAGGCCGAGCGGATCCGGCGCGAGGCTGAGGCGGAGGCCGCCCGGCTGCGCGCCGAGGCACATGAAAACGCCGAGCAGCTCAAGGGCGCGGCCAAGGACGACACCAAGGAGTACCGCGCCAAGACCGTCGAGCTGCAGGAGGAGGCGCGCCGGCTGCGGGGCGAGGCCGAGCAGCTGCGCGCGGAGGCGGTCGCGGAGGGCGAGCGGATCCGCAGCGAGGCGCGGCGCGAGGCCGTGGCGCAGATCGAGGAGGCGGCGAACACCGCCGAGGAGCTGCTGTCCAAGTCGCGCGCCGACGCCGAGGAGATGCGGGGTACGGCCACCACCGAGAGCGAGCGGATCCGCACCGAGGCCATCGAGCGCGCCTCGACGCTGCGCCGGCAGGCCGAGGAGGCGCTGGAACGGGCCCGGCGCGAGGCGGAGGAGCTGCGCACCGAGGCCGAGACGCAGGCGGAGCAGACCCGTACGGAGGCCACCGAGGAGGCGCGGCAGCTGCGCGAGGAGGCCGAGCAGGCCGCCGAGGCCCGCCGCGAGGAGGCCGCCGAGGAGCTGACCCGGCTGCACTCGGAGGCGGAGACGCGCCTGGCCGCGTCGGAGGAGGCGCTGCGCGAGGCCCGTACGGAGGCCGAACGGCTGCGCCGCGAGGCCGCGGAAGAGACCGAGCGGCTGCGTACGGAATCCGCGGAGCGGCTGCGTACGCTGCAGCAGCAGGCGGAGGCCGAGGCGGAGCGGCTGCGCAACGAGGCCGCGGCGGACGCGTCGAACGCGCGCGCCGAGGGCGAGGCCGTGGCCGTACGGCTGCGCAGCGAGGCGGCCGCGGAGGCCGAGGAGCTGCGCGCACAGGCGCAGGAGATGGCCGACCGGGTACGGGCGGAGGCGGCAGCGGCCGCCGAGCGCACGGGCGCCGAGGCCGCGGAGGCGCTGGCCGCCGCGCAGGAGGAGGCCTCTCGCCGTCGCCGCGAGGCCGAAGAGCTGCTCGGCGACGCCCGCGAGGAGGCGCACCGGGAGCGGGCGGCGGCGCGCGAGCAGAGCGAGGAGCTGCTGGCCTCGGCCCGCCAGCGGGTCGAGGAGGCGCAGGCCGAGGCGCACCGGCTGGTCGAGGAGGCGGAGCGGCGCGCGACAGAGATGGTCGCGGCTGCCGAGCAGACGGCGCAGCAGGTACGGGACTCGGTCGTGGGCCTGCACGAGCAGGCCGAGGAGGAGATCGCGGGGCTGCGTTCGGCCGCCGAGCACGCGGCGGAGCGCACCCGTACCGAGGCGCAGGCGGAGGCCGACCGGGTCCGGGCGGACGCCTACGCCGAGCGGGAGCGGGCCTCTGAGGACGCGAACCGGATCCGCCGGGACGCACAGGAGGCTGCGGACGCCGCCAAGTCGCTGGCCGAGTACACGGTCGCGGAAGCGATGGCGGAGGCCGAGCGGCTGCGTGAGGAGGCCCGCGAGGAGACGAGCCGGCGCCGTGCGGAGGCCGCCGAGCAGGCCGACCGGCTGGTTACGGGCGCCACCGAGGAGGCCGACCGGCTCATCTCCGAGGCAAGCGCGGAGGCGGACCGGCTGCGCAACGAGGCCGCTGTGGCCCTCTCCTCCGCGCAGGAGCACGCCGCCCGTACGCGTGCCGAGGCCGACAAGATCAAGGTCGATGCCGAGACGGCGGCCGAGCGGATGCGGCAGGAGGCGCAGGAGGAGTCCGACCGTACGCTCGACAAGGCCCGGGAAGCCGCGTCGAAGCGCCTCAACGCAGCCGCCGAGCAGGCGGACCAGCTGGTCGCCAAGGCCCAGGAAGAGGCGCTGCGCGCGGCGACGGCGGCCGAGGAGCAGGCCGATACGATGGTCGGCGCCGCCCGCAAGGAGGCCGAACGGATCGTCACGGAGGCGACGAACCAGGGCAATGCCCAGGTGGAGCAGGCCCGTACGGACGCCAACACGCTGCTGAGCGAGGCCCGTCGGGATGCCACGGCCATCCGGGAGCGCGCCGAGGAGCTGCGTGCGCGCGCCGAGAAGGAGATCGAGGAGCTGCACGAGCGGGCCCGCCGGGAGACGGCGGAGACGATGAAGGCCACGGGCGAGCGCGTGGACAAGCTGGTCAAGGCCGCGAACGAGCAGCTCGAGCAGGCCGAGGAGAAGGCCAAGACGCTGGTGTCGGAGGCGACGAGCGAGGCGAGCAAGGTCCGTATCGCCGCGGTGAAGAAGGCGGAGGGGCTGCTCAAGGAGGCCGAGCAGAAGAAGGCCGAGGCGGCCCGGGAGGCGGAGCGGATGCGGACCGAGGCCGACGAGGAGGCCAAGCGGACCGTCGAGGCGGGCAAGCGCGAGCTGGAGAAACTGACGCGCCGCCAGGAGGACATCAATGCGGAAATCGCCCGTGTCCAGGACGTACTGGAGGCGTTGGAGTCATTCCAGGCACCCGCCGCGGGCAAGGACAACGGCGTCAAGGCGGGCGCGGCGGCAGGATCCACCCGTTCGAGTGGCAAGCAATCCGATGGCTAGCCACCCAAAAGCGGGGTCATTCTCCACACGAAACGGGGATTGACTCGAAGACACGCCGGTCTCGCCCCTAGGATTCCCTCTATCACCTCAACCGGTCTGACTCGACAGGAACCCCATGAGCGACACTTCCTCCCCCTTCGGCTTCGAGCTCGTGCGGCGCGGATACGACCGCGGGCAGGTGGACGACCGCATCACGAAGCTCGTCGCCGACCGTGACAGCGCCCTGGCCCGTATCGCATCACTGGAAAAGCGCATCGAGGAGCTGCATCTCGAAACGCAGAACGCCCAGGCGCAAGTCAATGACGCGGAGCCGTCCTACGCCGGCCTCGGCGCCCGTGTCGAGAAGATTCTGCGGCTGGCCGAGGAGGAGGCCAAGGACCTGCGCGAGGAGGCCCGCCGGGCTGCCGAGCAGCACCGCGATCTGGCCGAGTCCGCCGCGCAGCAGGTGCGCAACGACGCCGAGGCGTTCGCCGCCGACCGCAAGGCCAAGGCCGAGGACGAGGGCGCCCGGATCGTCGAGAAGGCGAAGGGCGAGGCGCAGGCGCTGCGTGCCGACGCGCAGAAGGACGCGCAGTCCAAGCGTGAGGAGGCGGACGCCCTCTTCGAGGAGACCCGCGCCAAGGCCGCCCAGGCCGCCGCCGACTTCGAGACGAACCTGGCCAAGCGCCGCGAGCAGTCCGAGCGCGACCTGGCCTCGCGTCAGGCGAAGGCGGAGAAGCGCCTCGCCGAAATCGAGCACCGCGCGGAGCAGCTGCGCCTGGAGGCCGAGAAGCTGCGTACGGACGCGGAGCGCCGGGCCCGCCAGACGGTGGAGACCGCGCAGCGCCAGGCGGAGGACATCGTGGCCGACGCCAACGCCAAGGCCGACCGGATCCGCAGCGAATCCGAGCGCGAGCTGGCGGCGCTCACCAACCGCCGCGACAGCATCAACGCCCAGCTGACCAACGTCCGCGAGATGCTGGCGACGCTGACCGGTGCGGCGGTGGCCGCTACCGGTGCGCCGGAGGACGAGACGGTCTCGCGCAGCGTCCCCGCTCAGCAGACCCGCTGACGGTCCGCCTGCCGCCTCAGGCCCGCCTGCACAGGCCTGAGGCGCCTTACCGCCCGTCGGCCCCAATCCTGGGGCGGACGGGCGGAAGTGTTCTGGCGCCAAGCGCCGCAGGGCGGCGTGCGCGGGCCGGAGGCCACCCGGTGGCGAAGCCCGGTATGCCCCCTTAGCGTGTTTTTCATGATCGAGCTCGAGGGGCTGACCAAGCGGTACGGAGACAAACTCGCCGTCGACGGCCTGACCTTCACCGTGCGCCCGGGCACCGTGACGGGGTTCCTCGGGCCGAACGGCGCCGGCAAGTCCACCACCATGCGGATGGTGCTGGGCCTGGACCACCCCACCGCCGGTGACGTCCGGATCGAGGGCCGGCGCTATGCCGAGCTGCGCGACCCGCTGCGGTCCGTCGGCGCGCTCCTCGACGCGAACGCCGTGCACAGCGGCCGCAGCGCGTACCACCATCTGCTGTGCCTGGCGCAGAGCAACGGCATCCCGCACCGACGGGTCCAGGAAGTGCTGGAGACCGTCGGCCTCAGTACGGTCGCCCACAAGCGCGCCAAGGGCTTCTCGTACGGCATAGGGCAACGGCTCGGCATCGCGGTGGCGCTGCTCGGGGACCCGCATGTGCTGCTCTTCGACGAGCCGGTCAACGGGCTCGATCCCGAAGGCATCCACTGGGCTCGGCACCTGATGAAGAACCTGGCGACACAGGGCCGCACGGTCTTCGTCTCCAGCCATCTGATGAGCGAGATGGCGCTGACCGCCGAACACCTGGTGGTCATCGGGCAGGGCCGGCTGCTGGCCGACACCTCGATGGCCGACTTCGTCGCGCGGAACTCCCGGTCGTACGTACGGCTCCGCTCGCCCGAGCCGGAGCGGCTGCGCGATGTGCTGCACGCCGCGGGCATCACCGCGGTGACCGCCTCCAACGGCTTACTGGAGGTCGACGGCGCGGACCCGGCACACCTCGGCGAGCTGGCTGCCCGGCACCGGGTGGTCCTGCATGAGCTGAGCCTCCAGCAGGCCTCCCTGGAGGAGGCATTCATGCGGCTCACGGCAGGGGTGGTGGAGTACCACGCGCAGGACTCCCGGGGCCCGCGGCTCCCGTGGGACGTCGATTGGCAGGACGACCGGGGCGGCAGCATCCGGAAGGAGGCCTGACTCATGGCCATGTCGCAGGTTCTGTGGTCGGAGTGGACCAAGATCCGGTCGGTGCGGTCGACAGTGTGGACCCTGGGGGTGGCCGCGGTGGTGACGATCTCGCTCGGCGCGCTCGTCAGCGTGCTGTCCCGGAGCGGCTTCAACGACCTGTCACGGCGGGACCAGCAGTTCTTCGACCCGACGGTCATCAGCTTCTCCGGCATGGGGCTCGGCCAGCTGTCGATGATCGTCTTCGGGGTGCTGGTCGTCTCGAGCGAGTACAGCACCGGCACGATCCGCACCTCGCTCACCGCCGTGCCGCAGCGCAGCACCTTCCTGTTCGCCAAGGTCTCCGTAGCCACTGCACTCGCCCTCGCCGTGGGCCTGGTGACCAGCTTCACCACGTTCCTGCTCAGCCAGGCGCTGCTCGGCGCGCACCGGACCGGCCTCGGCTCGCCAGGCGTCCTGCGCGCCGTGATCGGCGGCGGGCTCTACCTGGCGCTCATCACGGTGTTCTCCATGGGAGTGGCCTCGATGCTGCGCAGCCCCACGCTGTCGCTGGGCATCCTGATGCCGTTCTTCTTCCTGATCTCCAACATCCTCGGCAACGTCCCCGCCACCGCGGAGTTCGGACGCTTCCTCCCGGACCAGGCGGGCGGACGCATCATGCAGGTGATCAACCCGCTGAACGACGACGTCCCGTACGGCCCATGGGGCGGCCTCGCCATCATGACGGCCTGGGTAGCCGCCGCCCTGACCGGCAGCTGGCTGCTCATCAACAGGCGCGACGCCTGATGCGCCCGGACTGGTCCGGGGTTGCTCAGCACGCTGTGTGACGCGTTTTCGCGGCTGCGGGCGGGTTCCGGTCGGTGGCTCGCTGCCGCCGTCGGCGCGGTGACCCGGCCGGGTTTCGCGGCTGCAGGGAACCGTCAGCGCGGCGATAGCCTCTAACCCCTACGGGGGGCCGACGGGGGATCGTGCGCCCCGAACCATTGCGGCGAGGGGCGGAGAATGATCGAGGCAGTCGGCCTGACCAAGCGCTACGGCGCCAAAACGGCCGTGTACAACCTGTCGTTCCAGGTGCGACCAGGCGCCGTGACCGGCTTCCTGGGGCCCAACGGCTCCGGCAAGTCCACCACGATGCGCATGATCCTGGGGCTGGACGAGCCGTCGAGCGGGAGCGTGACCATCGGGGGGCACCCGTTCAGGCGGCTGCCCAACGCGCCGCGCCAAGTCGGCGCGCTGCTCGACGCCAAGGCGGTGCACGGCGGCCGCACCGCACGTCAGCACCTGCTGTGCCTGGCGCAGCTGTCCGGCATCCCCGCCCGCCGGGTGGACGAGGTGCTGGGCGTCGTCGGCCTGCGGGATGTGGCGAACAAGCGCTCCAAGGGTTTCTCACTCGGCATGGGGCAGCGGCTCGGCATCGCGGCGGCGCTGCTCGGGGATCCGCAGGTGCTGCTCTTCGACGAGCCGGTCAACGGCCTGGACCCCGAAGGCATCCTGTGGGTCCGCAACCTGATGAAGCGGCTGGCGTCCGAGGGCCGCACCGTCTTCGTCTCCAGCCACCTCATGAGCGAAATGGCGCTCACGGCCGACCATTTGATCGTGATCGGGCGCGGGCAGTTGCTGGCCGATATGAGCGTCAAGGACTTCATATCGCGCAATTCAGCTGATTTCGCCCGGGTACGTACGCCCGAGGGCGAACCGGTGCAGCAGGAAAAGCTGACGACGGCGATCGCCGAGGCGGGCGGGCGCGTCCAGCCGGAGCCGGACGGTGCGCTGCGGGTGACGGGCCTGCCACTGCCACGGATCAGCGACCTGGCGCACGCGGCGGACGTACGGCTGTGGGAGCTGTCGCCGCATCAGGCGTCGCTCGAAGAGGCGTACATGCGCATGACGCAGGGGGCGGTGGACTACCGCTCCACCGTCGACCAGCGGACCGGCTTGCAGGCTCCGCCGGCGGCCGGCGGGTTCGCGCCGCACGGGTACGGAGTCGGCGGGCCGGTACCGCCGGGCGCCTTCCCGCCGCCGCAGCAAGGTGGTTACCCGGCCCCCGGCCAGGCAGGCCCCGCGCCCGTCCCCAACCCGTACGCGGCACCCCAAGGCGCACCGGCGGGTGGACCCAACCCGTACGCGGCACCCAAGGCGCACCGGCGGGTGGACCGAACCCGTACCGCACGCCACACAACGCACCGAACGCGTACGCCTCGCCGCCCGGTGGCGCCCCCGCGGCAGGACAGCCCGCAGCCCCCGCCAACCCGACGCAGCGTGACAGCGAGGACGCCCGATGACCGCCCCGTACCAGCCGCAGGGCCCGGCCCCCATGCCGCCTCAGGCGCACCCGCAGGCAGCCGCCGCGCCCGGTGCCGAGCCACTCCCCACCAGCCCGCCGCAGGCGAACCCGCAGACGACCCCGCCCGGCCCGGCCTACAGCTCCCCGATCCCCGTCCGCCGCACACACCTCGGGGACGCGCTGGCCTCGGAATGGACCAAGATCCGGACCGTGCGCTCCACGATGTGGACCCTCGGCGTCATGTTCGTGCTTGTCATCGGCATCGGCTTCCTCACCGCCCTCGGCCTCGACAGCGCCGATGACGCCCAGCTGCCGCTGCTCTCCGGCGGCCTGTTCGGGCTGATGCTCGGGCAGATCTGCATCATCACGCTCGGCGTGCTGGTGATCAGCTCCGAGTACGGCACCGGCATGATCCGTACGACGCTGACCGCCTGCCCCTCCCGCCGCCGGGTGCTCACCGCCAAGGCGATCGTCTTCTTCCTGCTGTCCTTCGTCATGACGGCAGTCGCCACCGCCCTCACCGCGCTGATCCAGTCCTCGATGCTCGGCGGCAAGCACCCGGCTCCGTACGCCGTCCTCCCCAAGGAGTCGATCAAGGGCGGTGTCCTGATCGCGACGAGCAGCGAGTGGCTGGGCGCCACCGTCGGTGCCGCGCTGTACGTCGCACTGCTCGGTCTGCTGTCGCTCGCCGTGGGTGCCATGCTGCGGCACTCGGCCGGCGCCATCACCACCATGCTCGGCGTCGTCCTGCTGCCGCTGCTGCTCGCGCTGTTCATGCAGACGGAGAGCCTGCGGACCGTGCAGGAGAAGCTGGTCGAGTACTCGCCGCTCAACGGGCTGGCCTCGCTCTACCGCATCCCGTTCAACGGTGGCCACGGCACCGGCTGGGACATGATCGGGGTGCTGGCCGGCGTCACCGCCGTGGCGCTCGGCGCCGCGTACGCCCTGCTACACAAGCGCGACGTGTAAGCCCGCCCCGACCGGGCTCAGTAACGCGGCGCGTTACGGGACCGCTGCACGCCCGCGGTGCGGCGGTCCCTCGCGTTCCAGCACGCCCGGTGCCAGTGCCGCCGGTCGTCGACACTGCCGTACTGCGCCCACGCGACGACGTGCGGGACACCCGGCGGGATCTCCTGGTCGCAGCCGGGGCAGCGGTAGTGCTTCGCGGCAGCGGCGCCGCCGATCGGCCGCACCACCCACTCCTCCCCTCGCCAGGTCTCCGTACTCTCCAGCCCGTAGCGGCCGTCGGCGTCGCTCGCGGATGCGGGCCTGGCACCGCCTCGCGGGCGGTTTCGACGCGGAGACACGGGGCACCTCGACATGTCCGGGGTCATGCTTGCCGTGTCCAGCGTACGCGCGTCGAGCCACCCACAGCGCATACCACAAAAACCCCGTGATCTCCCTGATTATCCGCAAAACTTCTTGCCAGGCGTGCCCTTGGCACGTGTCATCCGTTATTGCCATTGGGGGGAGTGCCGCGTCGGCCGCAAGGAGGCAGAAGGCGATGCGCGTTGGAAGTTTTGTACTGGCCGCTCAATTCCCAGGCCAGGGGCAGGGGGAGGCACTACACCGGGCGGTGCGGTCCGCCGAAATCGCCGAGAAGGCCGGGCTCGATGCGGTCTGGCTCGCCGAACACCATTTTGTACCGTACGGAGTCTGTCCGTCGGCAGCGACACTGGCGGCGCTGCTGCTCGGCCGTACGCGCCGGATCGGCGTCGGCACGGCAGTCAGCGTACTGTCCACGGCGCATCCGGTGGCGCTCGGCGAGCAGGCGGCCCTGCTGCATCTCACCTCGGGCGGGCGGTTCACCCTCGGGGTCGGCCGCGGCGGGCCCTGGGTGGACCTCGAGGTCTTCGGCTCCGGGAAGGCGGCGTACGAGCGCGGCTTCCCCGAGGCGCTGGATCTGCTGCTGCGCTGGCTGCGCGAGCCCCGGGTGGGCGCGGACGGCGAGCGGTATTCCTTCCGGGAGGTACCGGTCGTGCCGCGGCCGGACGAGCTGCTGGAAGCTCCGGACGGCCCGCCGGTGATCGTGGCGTGCACCTCCCCCAGCAGCGTGCGCCTCGCCGCCGAGCGCGGGCTGCCGATGCTGCTGGGCATGCACTGCGGCGACGACGTCAAGGCCGATATGGTGGCCCTGTGGCGCAAGACCGCGCTGGCGGCGGGCCGTTCACCGGAAGAGGTCGCGGGCGCCGGGCACGTCTCGGCCGGCGTGGTGCAGATCGCCGACGCCCGGGCGGACGCGCGTGAGGCACTGACCAAGGCGATGCCCGGCTGGCTACGGCAGGGCCTGGACGCCCATGTCACGATCGACGGCAGAGACCGGTGCATGCGCGATCCGTACGCCTACACGGAGCTGTTGTGCGACCTGCATCCGGTGGGGCCGCCGAAGCTGTGCGCCGACCGGCTCGCGGCCACGGCGGAGCGCACGGGCATCAGCCGGTTCGCCCTGCTGGTCGAGGGCTCCGGCGACCTGGCGGCCACGGAGGAGAACGTACGGCGCCTGGGCAGCGAAGTGCTGCCCCTGCTCGGCTGAACCGACGCGTGAACTGCCCGGCCGCAAGGCCGCGACCGGGTGCTGCCGCTCCACACCTCACGCACCGCCCGTGGGCATGTGCTGTGTGGAGCGGCAGCGGAGACCTCAGCAGTCCCGGAGCTCGGGAGACTGGTTGAGCAGCTGCCCCCTGACGGAGGTGAACCGCGCCAGTCGCTCGTCCACCGCCGGGTCGAGCGGGAACACCGCCACCCGGTGGCAGTTCTGGAATGCCAGCCGCACCCCGAAGTGCCGTTGCAACGCACCACGTATCGCGTCACTCGCCAGCGCACGAAGCAGCTGGCCGCGCGCCTGCTCGTCCGGCGGCGGCACCTGGTTGTCGGCGAACTCGCCGCCGTCCACCTTGAGCTGGGCCACCAGAGAGCTGATCAGCTCCCATGCGTAAGGCAGGGAAGTCCGGACGCAGTCGACGAATTCGGCTTCGTCGACCTCGCCTCGCTCGGCCTTCTCGAGAAGGGCCGGTGAGACGTCGAGCGACATGGGTTCTCCTCTCGCGACCCCGAAGGGGTCCTACGGACAGGGACGGGTTGTCGCGACTCAGCGTGCTCGTTCCGCAACGTCCCGCTTCAACGTTATGCCGGGCACTGCGCACGCACCAGGAGAATGGGCACACAACCGGCCACTGCCGAACAGGTTCGATCCAGGGCGAATCGCGTGACCCGCACTCTGTCCAGTAGCGTGACCGACCATGCGTCTCGTCATTGCCCGCTGCTCCGTGGACTACGCAGGCCGGCTCACCGCCCACCTCCCCTCGGCCCCCCGCCTGATCCTGATCAAGGCCGACGGCAGTGTCTCCATTCATGCGGACGACCGGGCCTACAAACCCCTCAACTGGATGTCCCCGCCGTGCACCCTCAAGGAGGGCGACGGCGATGTGTGGACCGTGGAGAACAAAGCGGGCGAGAAGCTTTTGATCACGATGGAGGAGGTCCTGCACGACTCCTCGCACGAGCTGGGCGTGGACCCCGGTCTGATCAAGGACGGCGTGGAAGCGCACCTCCAGGAGCTGCTCGCCGACCGGATCGAGACACTGGGCGATGGCCACTCACTGATTCGGCGTGAATACCCCACTGCCATCGGGCCGGTGGACATCCTGTGCCGCGACGCCGACGGCACAACCGTCGCGGTGGAGATCAAGCGGCGCGGCGAGATCGACGGTGTGGAGCAGCTGACCCGCTACCTCGAACTCCTCAACCGGGACCCGCATCTCGCCCCGGTCAAGGGCATCTTCGCCGCCCAGGAGATCAAGCCGCAGGCGCGGGTGCTGGCCACTGACCGCGGCATCGACTGTGTCGTCCTGGACTACGACGCCCTGCGCGGCATCGAGGACGACAAGCTCCGGCTCTTCTGAGGTACGTACGCCCCTCATACGTCTGGAGGGCCTGCCCGTAGACGCGGGCAGGCCCTCCAGGCGTATACACGGCGTGCGGTCAGGCGATCGGCGCCCCGCTGCTGGGCGTTGGGGCGGGCCCGCTGGCCGTGGTGGAGACCGAATTGCTGGGCGACGGAGCCGGCGAGGTCGGCGGCTTCGAGGTCTGCGAATGCGAGGGCGACGGCGAGCGGGTAGGCGACCTGGTCGGAGTCGGCGACTCGGTCGGGGTCGGGGTCGTCGCCGGATCCTTCGGGCCCTGGGTGCCTCCAGTCCGCGTCGAGCTCGGCTCGCCGCTGCCAGACGGCTGCACGGACGGTTCGCCGCTGTCCCCTACGACCGGCACATCCGACGCCCCGGGCCCGGCGCTCTCCTCCGGCTGCGGTTGTTTCGTACCACCTTGCGTCGGCGGGTTTTCGCCGGTGTAGTCACCGAGGCCGCCGTCGTCGTCCGCCGTCTGTTCGGTGGTCACCCGGTCCGGCGCTCCGTCGTCGCCGCCCGAGATGGCGCCTATGGTCACCACGGTGCCGAGTACGGCCACCAGCAGCGTCCCCGCGCCCACCGCGGCCATGTTCCGCCGTGCGCCGCTGAGCAGTGTGGCCCGTATACCGGGCCGCTTGCCCAGGCCGCCGCCCCGGGCCCCGGACAACCGGGGAGTGAGGATCGTGGCGGTCTCGTCCAGATCCGCTGAGGCGAGCGCGGCGCGTATTCCGCGGGGCGGCGAAAGGGGCCCCTCGACACGCGTGTCCGCTATCTCCTCGCCCGCGGTCGTACGCCCGGTGGTGTGGTCGAAGCCCGCGGACTTGTCCGCGACCAGCGCCAGCGCACGGCGTCCGGCGACAGCGCCGCGCCGGTCGGCGAGGGCACCGCGCAGCCCGATGGACGCCTCCAGTTCCGCGCGGGCCCGCTCAAGGTTGCCCGTACAGAGCGCGAGCACACCCAACTCATGGTGGAAGTACGCCTCTTCGGCGACTTCGCCGGCCAGCCGGGCGGCCTCCTGGCCGTGCCGCAGCGCCCGCTCCCAGGCACTCCACTGCCCCCCGGCGGCGAACGCGGGCGCGGCCGTCCGGGCCAGCAGGACGGCCGCGCTCGCGTGCCCGGCCTCACGGCTGCCGACCAGAGCGTTCAGCGCGGCCAAAATCGCGTCCGCTTCCGTGGCGACCCGCTCCGGGCCGACCGACGGGTGTCCGGCCCACCAGGCGTAGTGCTGGGCGGCGGTGTGGGCGCGCGCCGCCGCACCATCGGTGTACCCGGCGGCTTCCAGCTGGGTCGCGACGCCCGCCGTGAGCCGGTACTGGGAACCAACGGGCGTCAGCAGCCCGCAGCCCAGCAGCTCGCCGACGGCGGCGTCAGCGTGGGTGTCGCCGATGAGCGCCGGCAGATGCGACTGGTGCGGGCAGGCGCCGTCCAGGGCGACGGCGAAGCGCAGGGCGGCCTGGGCCGCCTCGCTCAGCCTGCCGGCCATCATGACGGCCGGTGCGGCCGCCTCTGCCACGGTCGGCAGCGGGAGTACGGACTCGTCGTGAGCGTCGCCGGGTTGGTCGTCGTCGCCGGTGGCGTCGGGGCTCCGGTACAGCTCGGGGCCGTCGTACGCGTCGGATTCCTCGGCGTCCGGCTCCCGGGCGGCATCACGCTGCCGAAGCAGAGCGCCGGCCTGGACGAAGCGCCGCGGCAGACCTTCGGACTCGAACCACAGGTCCGCCGCCCAAGCGGCCTCGTCCTCGGTGAGCGGCCGCTGGGCGACCTCCTTCAGCAGTTTTACGCACGCCTCGCGGCCGAGCCCGGGGAGGAAGACCTCCTCCAGGTGCGAGTCGGGGGACGGCGCTGCGACATCGGGCAAGGCGGAGATCAGGAAGGCGCACTCGGGGGTGGCGTCGAGCAGCTCGTCAAGCACGCTGCCGCCGAACTCCATGTCGTCGAGGACGACCACCGCACCGATCTCGCTGACCATGTCCAGCAGTTGTGCCCGGTCCGGCCGGTGCAGCGGTGCGTGGTGCACGGCGGCGAAGAGCTCGTACAGCAGGTCGGTCGGCGTGCGCTGATGGCCGGACAGCCGTATGACGCCGTCCGGGGCGAGGTCGGCGCAGTCCGCGGCGACGGCGTTCAGGAGCGCCGTACGGCCGGAACCGGAAGGTCCGGTGAGCCGGACCGACCGCCCGCGCGAGAGCAGCCGTACCAGCCGCTCACGCTCCTCCTGGCGCTCCAGCAGGGGGAGTTCGGGCACGGCTGTCCCGGGCCGCGGGAGGGCGGATATACGGTGCGCGTCGTCGCGCTCCTCGCGGGTGCGCCGCCGGGGGCGGTCCGGAGCCTCTCCGGGCGGACAGGGCTCGACCTCGCTGCCATCGACGGGATTGACGGTCAGCAGATATTCGCCCGAGACGAGCTTGACCGTGCGGGCTACTCGCTGGCCGCCTGGGCCGCCCTCCCCGCCCCTGGCCCCCAAACCCTTGCCCATGCCGCTGCCATGGGCGAGGGCCGCTGCGCGGGAGTCGTGTGACCCCCGCACCTGTTGTATGCCCGATTGTTCCTGCACGCGGTACTGGTGGCTGTCATGGCCGTGCTCTTCGGATCCCCGGCTCTTCGGGTCCATGCGTCAAGCCCCCCAAGCTGCGTCGCGTGCCGTCTGCCCTCCCGACTTGTCCGCACTTCCCCGGTTACGGCCCAGTGAATGTCCCAGTCGGCGCCGCCGGTTCAGTCGCCCGCCGTGGGCTGCGGATGTACGGCGGCGATCCGAACCTTAGACCTTTGCGCGGTGTCCCCGCATGGGAGAGGCGCTGCTCGTTCGCGACTGTGACGGCTTCGTGAGAATCGCTGCTGCTGCCCCGGAATCGGACCTCGCCGCCCCGCCCGGCTCCGGCCCCTCGGGGGCACCCCCAGCCATCGCTCCGCGAGGAGGCCGGGGGTGTCAGACCCGGGGCAGCAACTCGGCTTCGATACCGCCCTCGATGGCGAGGATGCGGTGCAGTCGGGTGGCGACCAGCAGGCGCTGCATCTGGGGCGGCACCCCGCGCAGCACGAGCCGCCGGTTGGCCCGGCCCGCCCGGCGGTGCGCCCCCATGATGACCCCGAGGCCGGTGGCATCCCAGGAGTCGAGCTCGGTCAGGTCGAGCACAAGGTCACCCCGGCCCGCATCGACAGCGGTGTGCAGGACCGTACGGGCGTCCGCCGCGCTGCGGACGTCGAGGCGGCCCCCGACGACCAGCTCGGCATGGTCGCCCTTGATGTGCATATTCGCTCCCCGTGGTTCGTGGTCTCGTCAACCTCTACAGAACTGACTGCCTCTCACGCGACAAGGTTGCCGCCTGTGAGCGAACCGATACCGAATTCATCCCTGCGGGTGACACTTGGAGTGACCCGGCGTCAGTAGGTGTAGTACCCCTGCCCACTCTTGCGGCCGATGTCACCGGCGTCGACCATCCGGCGCATGCCCTCCGGCGGCGCGAACTTCTCGTCCTGCGTCTCGGTGTAGATGTTGCTGGTGGCGTGCAGCAGGATGTCGACGCCCGTCAGGTCGGCGGTGGCCAGCGGGCCCATGGCGTGACCGAAGCCCAGCTTGCAGGCGATGTCGATGTCCTCGGCGGTGGCCACGCCGGACTCCTGCAGCTTGGCCGCCTCGACGACGAGCGCGGAGATCAGGCGAGTGGTGACGAAGCCCGCAACGTCGCGGTTGACGACGATGCAGGTCTTGCCGACGCTCTCGGCGAAGGCGCGGGCGGTGGCGAGGGTTTCGTCGCTGGTCTTGTAACCCCGGACGAGCTCACACAGCTGCATCATCGGGACCGGCGAGAAGAAGTGCGTGCCGACGACCTTCTCCGGGCGGCTCGTCACCGCCGCGATCTTGGTGATCGGAATGGCGGAGGTGTTGGAGGCGAGGACCGCGTCCTGCTTCACCAGGCCGTCGAGGGCGCGGAAGATCTCCTGCTTGACCTCGATCTTCTCGAACACGGCCTCCACGACGATGTCAGCGTCGGCGACGGCGTCGAGGTCGGTCGTGGCGGTGATCCGGGCGAGGGCGGCCTCGGCATCGGCGGCGTCCAGCTTGCCCTTGGCGACGAACTTGTCGTACGAGACCTTGATGCCGTCCGTCCCGCGGGTCAGAGCCTCGTCGGTGACGTCACGCAGCACAACGTCCCACCCCGCCTGCGCCGAGACCTGAGCGATGCCGGACCCCATGAGTCCGGCGCCGATGACGGCGAGCTTCCCTGCCACTGCTCTCCCCTTACACCCTGTGCACCTCGTATGTCTCTCGGCGGACCTTAGCGCCCGCGAGGGCTCCGCAGGCGGGGAAGAGACGCGCGTCACGTCTCAAATGACGGACGTCACATGGAGGCGCCCCGGGGCCAATGCGTGGCTAGGCTCGGGACATGGTCAATCTCACCCGCATCTACACACGCACCGGCGACGACGGCACGACCGCCCTCGGCGACATGAGCCGTACCGTCAAGACGGACTCGCGCATCGCGGCGTACGCCGACGCGAACGAGGCGAACGCCGCGATCGGTGTGGCCATCGCCCTGGGACAGCTCCCCGAGGAGGTCGTCAAGGTCCTCGTCCGGGTGCAGAACGACCTGTTCGACGTGGGCGCCGACCTGGCAACGCCGGTGGTCGAGGAGCCGGAGTACCCCCCGCTGCGCGTCGAGCAGTCCTATATCGACAAGCTGGAGGCGGACTGCGATCGCTTCCTTGCGGATCTGGAGAAGCTGCGCAGCTTCATCCTGCCGGGAGGCACGCCCGGCGCGGCGCTGCTGCATCAGGCGTGCACGGTCGTCCGGCGGGCCGAGCGGTCCACCTGGGCGGCGCTGGAGAAGCACGCGGACATCATGAATCCGCTCACCGCGACGTATCTCAACCGGCTGTCCGACCTGCTGTTCATCCTTGCCCGGACGGCGAACAAGGAGCAGGGCGACATCCTCTGGGTACCGGGCGAAAACCGCTGAGCCGCGCCGGCTGGATCGGGCCGCGGCGTCAGGCCACGTTGACTCGTTGGCCGGGCGGGGCGGCCTCCAGCCAGGCGAGAAAGCCGGTCAGCGCGTCCTCGCTCATCGCGAGCTCAAGACGGGTGTCGCCGTGTACACAGCACAGGACGATGGAATCGGAGAGGAGAGCCAGCTCCTCCTCGCCCCGAGGGGCGCGGCGCGAAAGCACCTCGATCGATGAGCGCTCCAGGACCCGGCGCGGACGTGGAGCGTACGAGAACACCCGGAACCACTCGACGCGGTCACCGTTGTAGCGGGCGACGCCGTACACCCAGCCCTTGCCGCTGGGCTCGGCGGTGGGGTCATCCTGGTCCGCGGCCGCGGGCACGTTCCAGCGCAGACTGCAGTCGAAGGTGCCGCCCGACCGCTGGATCAGCCGCCGGCGCAGCCCGAAGACGAACAGTCCCAGCAGCACCAGTACGACGACCGCGCCGCTCACGAGCAGTGCGAGGAACATCTTCACCGACCTCCTCGCCTCAGGTACCGGACCAGTATGACCTCTCGCACGGGCTCAGCCGCGGACTGCACTGGCGAGTTCCAGTGCATTCCGCGGCTGAGTATCACGTGTGTCGCCTGGCTCAGCGGGCGCCCACGGCCGTGGCGGCCAGCCGGACCTCCGCGCGCCGCTCGGCGGCGGCGTCGGCCTCGGCCTTCGCTCTCTCCAGGGCCCGCTCTGCACGGGCCACATCGATCTCGTCCGCCAGCTCCGCGATCTCGGCGAGCAGCGAGAGCTTGTTCTCGGAAAACGAGATGAATCCACCGTGCACCGCGGCTACGACGGTCCCGCCGTCGCTGGTCCGGATGGTCACCGGGCCGGACTCCAGCACACCGAGCAGCGGCTGGTGGCCGGGCATGACGCCGATGTCACCCGATGTGGTGCGTGCGACGACCAGGGTGGCCTCGCCGGACCAGACACTGCGGTCCGCGGCGACCAGCTCGACGTGCAGCTCAGCAGCCAACGTGGCTCCTCGGGTCTCCACCTGCCGTGGCAGGCGTCCAGATAAGTACTGGGGGTCTAAAGGATAACGGGCGCAGATGTCAGGGGCGGGACGGGCCCGCCCCTGACACCGTCGAGCACGTGGCTCAGGAGACGCCCAGCTCCTTGGCGTTCTTCTTCAGGTCTTCCAGACCACCGCACATGAAGAAGGCCTGCTCCGGGAAGTGGTCGAACTCACCGGCGAGGATCGCGTTGAACGCCGCGATGGACTCGTCCAGCGGGACGTCCGAGCCGTCGACACCGGTGAACTGCTTCGCCGCGTGGGTGTTCTGCGACAGGAAGCGCTCGACGCGACGGGCGCGGTGGACAACCAGCTTGTCCTCCTCGCCCAGCTCGTCGATACCGAGGATCGCGATGATGTCCTGCAGGTCCTTGTACTTCTGCAGAATCCCCTTGACGGCGGAGGCGCAGTCGTAGTGCTCCTGCGAGATGTACCGCGGGTCCAGGATCCGGGAGGTGGAGTCCAGGGGGTCCACCGCCGGGTAGATGCCCTTCTCCGAGATCGGCCGGGAGAGAACCGTCGTCGCGTCGAGGTGCGCGAAGGTCGTCGCCGGGGCCGGGTCGGTCAGGTCGTCCGCCGGCACGTAGATCGCCTGCATCGAGGTGATCGAGTGGCCGCGGGTCGAGGTGATGCGCTCCTGCAGGAGGCCCATCTCGTCCGCGAGGTTCGGCTGGTAACCCACCGCGGACGGCATACGGCCGAGCAGGGTGGACACC
This sequence comes from Streptomyces sp. HSS9-12, assembly GCF_054963655.1. Lineage (NCBI taxonomy): Bacteria > Bacillati > Actinomycetota > Actinomycetes > Kitasatosporales > Streptomycetaceae > Streptomyces > Streptomyces sp. HSS9-12. Next base: position 88,062 of record NZ_JBUEGC010000027.1, read on the forward strand.
TCGGAACCGGCCTGGGTGAAGCGGAAGATGTTGTCGATGAAGAACAGCACGTCCTGCTTCTGCACATCGCGGAAGTACTCCGCCATGGTCAGACCGGCGAGCGCGACACGCAGACGGGTGCCCGGGGGCTCGTCCATCTGACCGAAGACCAGCGCGGTCTTGTCCAGAACGCCGGATTCCGCCATCTCGTGGATGAGGTCGTTGCCCTCACGGGTGCGCTCACCGACACCGGCGAACACGGAAACACCCTCGTGCAGCTTCGCCACACGCATGATCATTTCCTGGATGAGGACGGTCTTGCCCACACCCGCGCCACCGAACAGACCGATCTTGCCGCCCTTGACGTACGGGGTCAGCAGGTCGACGACCTTCAGGCCGGTCTCGAACATCTCGGTCTTGGACTCGAGGTCCTCGAAGGCCGGGGCCTTGCGGTGGATCTCCCAGCGGTCGGTCTCCTGGCCGTTGGCCTCGGGCTCGTTCAGCACCTCACCGAGGGTGTTGAACACCTTGCCCTTGGTGAAGTCACCGACCGGCACGGTGATGCCCTTGCCGGTGTCGGTCACCGGGGCCTGGCGGACCAGGCCGTCGGTCGGCTTCATCGAGATGGCGCGCACCAGGCCCTCGCCGAGGTGCTGCGCGACCTCGAGGGTCAGCGTCGTGGTCTTGCCCGGCTGTGCCGGGTCGGCGACCTCGACGGTCAGCGCGTTGTAGATCTCCGGCATCGCGTCGACGGGGAACTCCACGTCGACGACCGGCCCGATGACCCGCGCGACGCGGCCCGTCGCCGTGGCCGTCTCAACAGTGGTGGTCATAGTTCTCAGTCACTCCCCGCGGTCGCCTCGGCGAGCGCGCTGGCGCCACCGACGATCTCGCTGATTTCCTGGGTGATATCGGCCTGGCGGGCCTGGTTGGCAAGCCGCGTGAGCGACTTGATGAGCTCTTCCGCGTTGTCGGTCGCCGACTTCATCGCGCGCCGGCGGGCGGCGTGCTCGGAGGCGGCGGCCTGCAGCAGCGCGTTGTAGATGCGGCTCTCGACGTACCGCGGCAGCAGCGCGTCGAGGACGTCCTCCGCAGACGGCTCGAACTCGTACAGCGGCAGCGGCTCGCCCTTGGCGGGCTCCTCCGCCTCCTCCTTGCCGAGACTGAGCGGCAGCAGCCGGTTCTCGACCGGTGCCTGCGTCAGCATCGACACGAACTCGGTGAAGACGATGTGCAGCTCGTCGACCCCGCCCTCGGCCGTGTCGGTGAGAACGGTCTCGATCAGCGGACCGGCGACCGCCTTGGCATCAGCGTACGTCGGCTTGTCGGTGAAGCCGGTCCACGACTTCGCGACCTTACGGCCACGGAAGCTGTAGTACGCCAGACCCTTACGACCGACGATGTACGGGACGACCTCCTTGCCCTCGGCCTTGAGACGCTCGGTGAGCTTCTCGGCGGCCTTGATGGCGTTGGAGGAGTAGCCGCCGGCGAGACCACGGTCGCTCGTGAGAAGCAGGACCGCGGCGCGCACGGGGTTGTCCACCTCGGTGGTCAGCGGGTGCTGGGTGTTGGAGCCGGTCGCCACAGCCTTCACCGCACGCGTGAGCTCAGTCGCGTACGGCGTGGAGGCCGCCACCTGGCGCTGCGCCTTGACGATGCGCGAGGCGGCGATCATCTCCATCGCCTTGGTGATCTTCTTGGTGGCCTTTACGGACTTGATGCGCCGCTTGTAGACCCGAAGCTGCGCGCCCATGCTCAGCCCTCACCCAGCAGCTTGCCGTCCGAGGTCTCGAACTGCCGCTTGAAGGAGGCGATGGCGTCGGCGATGGCCTGCAGCGTGTCGTCGGACATCTTGCCGCCCTCGCGGATGGACGTCATCAGACCCTTGTGCTCGCGGTGCAGGTAGTCCAGGAGCTCCCGCTCGAAGCGGCGGATGTCCTCGACCGGCACGTCGTCCATCTTGCCGTTGGTGCCGGCCCAGATGGAGATGACCTGGTCCTCGACCGGGTACGGGCTGTACTGCGGCTGCTTCAGCAGCTCGACCATGCGCTTACCGCGCTCCAGCGCCGCCTTGGACGCCGCGTCCAGGTCGGAACCGAAGGCGGCGAACGCCTCCAGCTCCCGGTACTGGGCGAGGTCCACACGGAGCCGGCCGGAGACCTGCTTCATGGCCTTGTGCTGCGCGGCACCACCGACACGGGAGACCGAGATACCGACGTTCAGCGCCGGGCGCTGGCCCGCGTTGAACAGGTCGGACTCCAGGAAGCACTGGCCGTCGGTGATGGAGATGACGTTGGTCGGGATGAACGCCGAGACGTCGTTCGCCTTGGTCTCGACGATCGGCAGACCGGTCATCGAGCCCGCGCCCAGGTCGTCGTTGAGCTTCGCGCAGCGCTCCAGGAGGCGGGAGTGCAGGTAGAAGACGTCACCCGGGTAGGCCTCACGGCCCGGCGGGCGGCGCAGCAGCAGGGACACGGCGCGGTAGGCGTCGGCCTGCTTGGACAGGTCGTCGAAGACGATCAGCACGTGCTTGCCCTGGTACATCCAGTGCTGGCCGATGGCCGAGCCGGTGTACGGGGCGAGGTACTTGAAGCCGGCCGGGTCGGACGCCGGGGCGGCGACGATCGTCGTGTACTCCAGGGCGCCGGCCTCCTCCAGCGCGCCGCGCACGGACGCGATGGTGGAGCCCTTCTGGCCGACAGCGACGTAGATGCAGCGGACCTGCTTCTTCGGGTCGCCGGAACGCCAGTTGTCGCGCTGGTTGATGATCGTGTCGACGGCCAGGGCGGTCTTACCGGTCTGACGGTCACCGATGATCAGCTGGCGCTGGCCGCGGCCGATCGGCGTCATGGCGTCGACGGCCTTGTAGCCGGTCTCCATCGGCTCGTGCACCGACTTACGCATCATGACGCCGGGGGCCTGCAGCTCCAGCGCGCGCCGGCCCTCGGTCTCGATCTCGCCGAGGCCGTCGATCGGGTTGCCGAGCGGGTCGACCACGCGACCCAGGTAGCCCTCGCCGACAGCGACGGACAGGACCTCACCGGTGCGCTGCACCGGCTGGCCCTCCTCGATGCCGCTGAACTCGCCGAGGACGATCGCACCGATCTCGCGCTCTTCGAGGTTGAGGGCGAGGCCGAGGGTGCCGTCCTCGAACTTCAGCAGCTCGTTCGCCATGACCGAGGGAAGACCCTCGACCTTCGCGATGCCGTCGCCGGCACTCGTGACCGTACCGACCTCCTCGCGCGAGGCCGCGTCCGGCTTGTACGCCTGGACAAAGTTCTCCAGTGCGTCCCGGATCTCCTCCGGCCGGATCGTGAGCTCCGCCATCTGGGTTCCCTGCTCTCCTTGTTGGGCCCGAAGTCTTCTGGGGGGCCTGGGGGTGATCCCCCCAGTGATTGCGGTCGGCCCAACTCGGGCCGTCGTCATGCTTCTTGAGTTGGTTGGCTGGTCAGCCGGCCATCCGTCGCGACACCTCTTCGATGCGACCGGCGATGGTCCCGTCGATCACCTCGTCGCCGATGCGCACCTGGACCCCGCCGAGGACGTCCGGGTCCACATCGAGGTGCAGATGCACCGGGCGGCCGTACAGCGTGGCCAGTGCCGCGCCGAGACGCCGCTTCTGCTGGTCACTGAGCGGCACTGCCGAGGTGACGACCGCCACCGAACGGTTGCGGCGCTCCGCGGCCAGCTTGGAGAGGGCCTCCAGCCCTGCCTCCAGGCTACGGCCACGCGGCTGAGTCACAAGACGCACCACCAGCCGCTCGGTGACCGGGTGGGCCCGGCCGTCCAGCAGCCGGTGCACCAGGTCGGCCTTGGCCGAGGCGGGGGCGACCCGGTCGGTCAGCGCCGCGCGCAGCTCCGGCGCGGAGGCGACGATCCGGCCGAACCGGAACAGCTCGTCCTCCACGTCGTCGAGCGCGTCGGCTCGCTCCGCCGCGACGAGGTCGGCGCTGTCGGCCAGCTCCTCGATGGCGTCCACCAAGTCGCGGGACCGCGACCAGCGGGAGCGGACCATGCCGGAGACCAGATCGACGGTCTCGCCACCGACCTGGCCGCCCAGCAGGCGCCGGACCAGCTCGGCCTTGGCCTCACCGGGCTGCGCCGGGTCGGTGAGGACCCGACGCAGCGACACCTCGCGGTCGAGCAGCCTCGTGACGGCGGCCAGCTCATCGGCGAGCTTCACGGCGTCGACGGACGGGTTGTCCGCCAGCGCGTTGAAACGCTCGCGCGCGGCGGCCAGTGCCTCGCGGCTCGCTCCATTCATCGGGCAGCCTCGGCCTTCTCCTCGAGCTCGTCGAGGAAGCGGTCGATGACGCGGCTCTGCCGGGCGACGTCCTCAAGAGATTCGCCGACGATCTTGCTGGCCAGTTCCGTGGCGAGCTTGCCCACGTCCTGGCGCAGCTGTGCCGCGGCCTGCTTGCGGTCGGCCTCGATCTGGGCGTGAGCGGCGGCGAGGATCTCCTCGCGCTGCCGCTGGCCTTCCGCGCGCATCTCGGCGATGAGCGCCGCGCCCTGCTCCTGCGCCTCCTGGCGCAGGCGGGCGGCCTCGTGCCGGGCCTCGGCGAGCTGAGCCTTGTACTGCTCGAGCACGTCCTGGGCCTCGGCCTGGGCGGCCTCGGCCTTCTCGATCCCGCCCTCGATGGCCTCACGGCGCTGCTCCAGAACCTTGTTGATGTTCGGGAGGAGCTTCTTGGCGAGGAAGAAGAAGACGATAGCGAAAGCCACCAGGCCGATGACGAGCTCTGGGATCGGCGGGATGAGGGGGTTCTCGCCCGCCTCTGCCGCCAGCTGTACCAGGGCGTTCACATCAGTGCCTTTCGTCGAATGAGGCTGGTCGTCACTGTCCGTCTTAGTAGACGAACGGCATGACCAGACCGATCAGGGCGAGCGCCTCACAGAAGGCGAAGCCCAGAATCTGGTTGGCGCGGATCAGGCCGGCAGCCTCGGGCTGACGGGCGAGGGCCTGGGTGCCGTTACCGAAGATGATGCCGACGCCGACGCCCGGGCCGATCGCGGCGAGGCCGTAACCGACGGAGCTGAGGGAGCCACTGATGTCAACGGCGGCGAGGGTCTGGAGAGCGGACATGCCGGTTCTTCCTTCTGTTTCACGGACCGGTGGGGGTTGGCCACCGGACGACTAGTGGACTGTGGGCGGGTGCTCAGTGGTGCTCGGCCAGAGCGCCCTGGATGTAGTTGGCGGACAGCAGCACGAACACGTACGCCTGGACTGCCTGGATGAAGAGCTCGAAGGCGGTCATCACGACGACCATGACGAACGAGACACCGGCATACGCGATGCCGATCCCGTTCAGCAGGTACCAGCTGGCGATGGTGAACAGCAGCAGCAGCGTGTGACCGGCGAACATGTTGGCGAAGAGCCGGACCGCGTGGGTGAACGGCCGCACCAGAAGGTTCGAGAAGAACTCGATGGTCATCGAAAGCGGCAGCACCGGGCCGAGCGTCTTGTCGTAGCCGGTGAAGTTCTTGAAGGCGCCGACGAACCCGTGCTTCTTGAAGGTCAGGGAGACCCAGAGCACGTACACGATCGCGGCCAGGCCCACGGGGAAGGCGATGATCGAGGTCACCGGGAACTGGGCGATCGGGATGATCGACCAGAGGTTCATCATCCAGACGAAGAAGAACAGCGAGACGATGAGCGGGACGTACTTGTCGCCCTCGCGCTTGCCGAGCGTCTCATAGACGATCCCGCGCCGGACGAAGTCGTACCCGGACTCGGCAACCATCTGGAGCTTCCCCGGCACGATCTGCGGCTTGTGGAACGCCGCCCAGAAGAAGCCGACGATGATGATCGAGCCCAGGAGGGCAAGCAGCATCGGCTTGTTGAAGTGGAAGCCGCCGACCTCGAAGATCGGCTGGAAGACGAAGGAGTGCAGCCCAGGGGCCACTTCATCGAAGCCGCACCCGTCGAAGATGTGGCAGTTGGTCTCGAAGGCGAGCGTCATCTGGTCAGCACTCACCGAGAGCTCCTTCAGCGTGGCGCATGGGTACGGCAACCTCGATGTGTCGGCGCGGCAAAGAGCCGCGAGTCGGCACTGGACTGGTCTTACGAATGTGGGGGCGGCTAGTCGAGCCGGGCGACCTGACGGGCATCAGCTGTGTGGGCCGCCGCTCCAGTCCCGTGAAAGTCCGGGACTCCGCTGCCTGAGCCCGCTGCGCCTCAGATGGCATCGGACGATAGCAGGTGAGCACTGAGGCCTTTATCGCGGCCCTACCCCTCACGGCTTCGGCCCCGCGAACGCGGCCTTCGACTGCTCGCCGGATTCCGGCTCGACGTACAGAATCTTGGACTTCATGTGCGCACGCGCCTGCGCGGCGATCCACACGAGGGTCACCGCGGGAAGCGTGAAGGCGAAGGCCTTCACGTCGAACAGAGTCGTGTGCTTGAACACAGCGAGGAAAACCGCGAGCAGCAGCAGCTGCGTGGTGTAGAGCATCAGGCCCATCGCCTGGAACAAGTGCGGAAAGGACCGCGCCGTGCGCTGCAGCACGACCAGGCCGGTCCCCATGAAGAGGATCACCACCACTGTGCCGACCACCGCACCGAGCGCCCCCTCGCCACCCGCGGCCACGGCACTGACAACGGCGGCGAGCACGCCGACGGCAGCAGCGGGCACGGCGGTATGAAGGAGCATTCGGGCGTCATTCGACTGCATGGCGGCAACTCCGCTCGGGGATGGGGGCACGAGTGTCGTCATGGACGAGCGTAGGGCCCGGTCGAGGCAAGACCTCACGCACCAAACGACCGTCGCACTACGGTCCTTCGGCCGTTCACCCGGACTCGTGAACGGTATCACAAACTATTTGATGAGGTCTTTACCTACCTCATGTGCTGCCCGTCACACATACGAGCTACCACCTGCACCGATGAGCTGACGGCCAGCGGTTTGACTGTTATGGAAGTGTTTGCATCGGCCTTGGGGTGGTCTTGAACTGCCTTTGGCGTCCTCTAGTGCCGCGTCAGCCGGTGTTTGCCCGGTAGCGAGGTGACCTGGTGCGGTCAGCTGCAAGGCGCC
>NZ_JBUEGC010000028.1:0-93228 GCF_054963655.1 Streptomyces sp. HSS9-12
CCTGATCCACCGTCAGGTTTCTCAGCGTTGGGGGCGCCGGCCACCAGATCCCCGAGCCGGCGGCGCAGCCGGTCCCACCGCTTGTCGTGCCGGTCGGCCCGCACCTGAGCGCGCGCCCTGGCCCGGGGCCGCTTGCGGTAGACGCGCCGCGCCCAGGGCGACCCGGGCCGGGCGAGGCGCACGGCCCCGACGAGGGCCGCGAACGGCACGAATACGCCGATCACGGCGAGCCTCGGCTTGCCCTTGACCAGGGCGATCAGGGCGATGAGGAAGTTCAGGACGATGTTCCCCGCGACGGTCGCCCGGTCCTGCAGCTCCTCCTTGGTCAGATCGTTCACCCCGAACGGTACGAAGCCGAGCAGCATCAGTACGACCAGGGCGGCGGTGAGCACGACGACCTCGACGCTCTGGCGCCCCTGTTCGGTCCAGTAGACATCGTGGAGGTGGAGGACGAGCGCGAACTCGTCGAGCACCAGCCCCGTCCCCACCCCGAACAGCACGGCCGAGACGCTGACGCCGAGGACGTGCCGGTAGCCGGCGATCACGCCGAAGCCGCCGACGACCATCAGGAGGATGCCGGGCACGACATGGTGGACGTGCAGGCCGCCGGGGGTGACGTTCTTGAAGGGCCCCTTGCCCGCTCTGATCATCCGGGTGATGGTGCGCGTGATGAGGAAGGCGGCGACGAAGGAGGAAAGCGCGAGGAAAAGCGGCAACTTGCCGGGCTCGACGATGTTGCGCTCCCACCAGTGACCCACGACACCCGCTTCCCGGCCGCCAACCCGGCTCCTTCTGTTCCTCTATGCGCAATTTAGTCCCTGAGCCGGGCGGGGTAGCCTGCGCGGATGCACGACACGGCCTCTGGCTCCACACCCGCCCCCGCCTCTCCAGGTGACGGGCTGCGCTTCGCCTTCGGCACCCTGACCGTCCTTCGGGTACGCGTCACCCGGTGGGACCGGGACGCCGCGCGCGGCGGCATGCTGGCGGCCCCGCTCGTCGGGCTGGTGGTCGGTCTGTGCGCGGCCGTCCCCGGCGCTGTGGTGCTGCTGCTGGGCGGCGGCCCGCTGCTCGCCGCGGTGTGCTCCGCGGCCGTACCGGCACTGCTGACCCGCGGGCTGCACCTCGACGGCCTGGCCGACACCGCCGACGGCCTGGGCAGCGGCAGACCGGCCGAGGACGCGCTGCGGATCATGAAGCAGTCGGACATCGGTCCGTTCGGTGTCATCACCCTGGTCCTGGTGCTGCTGGCCCAAGTGGCCGCCCTGAGCGGGCTGTACGCGCAGAACTGGGCCCGCGGCGCTCTCGCCGCCGTGGTGTGCGCCGTCGCCGCGCGTCTGGCGCTCACCCTCGCCTGCCGGGCCGGCGTCCCCGCCGCCCGCCCCGAGGGCCTGGGCGCGGCAGTCGCGGGAGCGGTGCCCATACCGGCCGCTGCCCTGGCGGCCGTTGCCACCGTCGCGGGGTGCGCGGCGGGCGCGGGCGCGGCCTTCGGCCCGTACGCCGCCGTGCACCACGCAGTTGCCGTGCTCGCGGCAGCCGCCGCGGCCGAGCTTCTGCTGCGGCGCTGCCGCCGGCGCTTCGGCGGGGTCACCGGCGATGTGTTCGGGGCCCTCGCCGAGACCGCCGCGACGGCCGCAGTCCTGCTTGTCGCGCTGGGCTGACGCCGCGCAGCGCCGGGCGGAAGCGGGGCGGAATACGATGCAAGCAGCGCCCGGGGCCGTGCGACGTACGGCTGGTGGGCTGGGCCCGTGCGGGCCCAAGCGGCGGCCGGCCCACCGACTGGCCGAGGAACGCAAAGGGAAGAGGAACCCCAACACCGTGACTGCTCTGACTCTCAGCACCTCCTCACCGGCATCGCTCCGCGCTGACGCCGTCGTCATCGGCGTCGCGAAGGGCGAGAAGGGCCCCGTCGTCGCGCCCGGCGCCGAGGCCGTGGACCAGGCGTTCGGCGGGAAGCTGGCCGCGGTCCTGGAGACCCTCGGCGCCACCGGCGGCGAGGGCGAGGTGACCAAGCTGCCGTCGCCGGACGGCATCAAGGCCCCGGTCGTGCTGGCGGTCGGGCTCGGCGACGCTCCTGCCAAGGGTGACGGCTTCGGCGCCGAAGCACTGCGCCGCGGCGCCGGATCCGCGGCCCGCGCGCTGGCCGGTTCCAAGAAGGGCGCGTTCGCGCTGCCCGTCGAGGACCCGGACGCCGCCGCCGCGGTGGCCGAGGGCGCGCTGCTCGGCGCGTACTCCTTCAACACGTACCGCGGCTCGAACGGCAACAACAACGGCAGGAACGCCGAGAAGAACAAGCCGCTGGCCGAGGTGGCGCTGCTCGGCGCCAAGCCGCGGGACAAGGCGTTCAAGGCGGCCGCGGAGCGCGCCACCGCCGTGGCCGCGGAGGTCAACCGCGCCCGCGACCTCATCAACATGCCGTCCAACGACCTCACCCCGAAGTCCTTCGCGGCCGCCACCCAGGAGGCCGCCAGGGAGTACGGCCTCAAGGTCGAGGTGCTGGACGAGAAGGCGCTCGCCAAGGGCGGGTACGGCGGCCTGCTGGGCGTCGGCCAGGGCTCGGCCAACCCGCCGCGGCTGGTGCGCCTCGGCTACACCCACCCCAAGGCCGACAAGACCCTCGCCCTCATCGGCAAGGGCATCACCTACGACTCGGGCGGCATCTCCCTGAAGCCGGCCGGCCACAACGAGACCATGAAGTGCGACATGAGCGGTGCGGCCGCCGTGTTCGCGGCCGTGATCGCCGCGGCGAAGCTGGGCCTGGAGGTGAATGTCACCGGCTGGCTGGCGCTCGCCGAGAACATGCCGTCCGGCACCGCGACCCGCCCGGGCGACGTGCTGACGATGTACAGCGGCAAGACGGTGGAGGTGCTCAACACCGACGCCGAGGGCCGGCTGGTGCTGGCCGACGCGATCACCCGCGCCTCGGAGGAACAGCCGGACGCGATCGTCGACGTGGCGACGCTGACCGGCGCTATGGTGCTGGCACTCGGCAACCGCACCTTCGGGATCATGGCGAACGACGACGCCTACCGCACCGCGCTCCACGAGATCGCCGAGGAGGCCGGCGAGCAGTCCTGGCCGATGCCGCTGCCCGCCGAGCTCCGCAAGAGCATGGACTCGCCCGTGGCCGACATCGCGAACATGGGTGAGCGGATGGGCGGGGGCCTGGTCGCCGGTCTCTTCCTGAAGGAGTTCGTCGGCGACGGCATCACCTGGGCGCACCTGGACATCGCCGGCCCGGCCTTCCACGAGGGCTCCCCGTACGGCTACACCCACAAGGGAGGCACCGGATCCGCGGTCCGCACCCTCGTGCGGCTGGCCGAGCGCACCGCTGCCGGGGACCTCGGCTGACCGTCGGGAGCGGCGCTTCCCGTGTGCCGCACGGCCCCGAGCACCCCTGCCCGGGGCCGTGCACGCCCGCAGCGCCTCCCGTTCGCCGTCGACGAAATCCGTGCATACGTACGCTTGGCCAGCGTCGTGGGGCGGCATGAGAGCCGTCTCACACCCCGGCCCGGCGTCTCGTATTGCGTCGACAGGTGCGAAGATGTTGTCTCGGCAGGACAGGGCCCAGCCTTACCCAGGCAACCGCCCCCAGGGCTGAGCAACTGGGGGCACCTCCCAGCGGTAGCTGGGGGAGGCAAACAATAGCCGCCGCCCGGTCGCCGAAGACCGGCTCCGGCGAACCCATGCATGGAGGACGTGACGTGGCGAACGACGCCAGCACCGTTTTCGACCTAGTGATCCTCGGAGGCGGTAGCGGCGGATACGCCGCTGCCCTGCGCGCGGCGCAGCTGGGTCTGGACGTCGCCCTGATCGAGAAGGACAAGCTGGGCGGCACCTGCCTGCACCGCGGTTGCATCCCCACCAAGGCTCTGCTGCACGCCGGTGAGATCGCCGACCAGGCCCGTGAGGGCGGCGAGTTCGGCGTGAAGTCCACCTTCGAGGGCATCGACATCGAGGGTGTGCACAAGTACAAGGACGGCGTCATCGCCGGTCTGTACAAGGGCCTGCAGGGTCTGGTCGCCTCCCGCAAGGTGACCTATGTCGCGGGCGAGGGCCGGCTGTCGTCGCCGACCTCGGTGGATGTGAACGGCCAGCGTTACGAGGGCCGCCACATCCTGCTGGCGACCGGCTCGGTGCCGAAGTCGCTCCCGGGTCTGGAGATCGACGGCGACCGCGTCATCAGCTCCGACCACGCGCTGGTGCTGAACCGGGTGCCGAAGTCCGCGATCGTCCTCGGCGGCGGTGTCATCGGCGTCGAGTTCGCCTCCGCCTGGAAGTCCTTCGGCGTGGACGTCACCATCGTCGAGGCCCTTCCCCACCTCGTGCCGGTCGAGGACGAGAACAGCTCCAAGCTGCTGGAGCGCTCGTTCCGCAAGCGCGGCATCAAGTTCTCCCTCGGCGCCCGCTTCCAGGGGGTCGAGTACACCGCGGACGGTGTGAAGGTCACGCTGGAGAACGGCAAGACCTTCGAGGCCGAGCTGCTGCTCGTCGCCGTCGGCCGCGGCCCGGTCTCGCAGGGTCTGGGCTACGAGGAGGCCGGGGTCGCCATGGACCGCGGCTTCGTCCTCGTCGACGAGTACATGCAGACCAACGTCCCGACCATCTCGGCCGTGGGTGACCTGGTCCCGACGCTGCAGCTGGCGCACGTCGGCTTCGCCGAGGGCATCCTCGTGGCGGAGCGGCTGGCCGGCCTGAAGGTCGTGCCGATCGACTACGACGGCGTGCCGCGCGTCACCTACTGCCACCCGGAGGTCGCCTCCGTCGGCATCACCGAGGCGAAGGCCAAGGAGCTCTACGGCGCGGACAAGGTCGTCGCGCTGAAGTACAGCCTGGCCGGCAACGGCAAGAGCAAGATCCTCAAGACCGCGGGCGAGATCAAGCTCGTACAGGTCCGGGACGGCGCCGTGGTCGGCGTCCACATGGTCGGTGACCGTATGGGCGAGCAGGTCGGCGAGGCGCAGCTGATCTACAACTGGGAGGCGCTGCCGGCGGAGGTCGCACAGCTCATCCACGCGCACCCGACGCAGAACGAGGCGCTCGGCGAGGCCCACCTGGCGCTGGCCGGGAAGCCCCTCCACTCCCACGACTAATCCTCGGGCGCGACCCACAAGCACAGATCGTTAGGAGCAACCGAAACCATGGCGGTTTCCGTAACCCTGCCGGCGCTCGGGGAGAGCGTGACCGAGGGCACCGTCACCCGCTGGCTGAAGGCCGAGGGTGAGAAGGTCGAGGCCGACGAGCCGCTGCTCGAGGTCTCGACCGACAAGGTCGACACCGAGATCCCGGCGCCCGCGTCCGGCATCCTCACCTCCATCCGCGTCGCGGAGGACGAGACGGTCGAGGTCGGCGCCGAACTGGCCATCATCGACGACGGCGGCGCCCCCGCCGAGGCCCCCGCGGCCCCGGCTGCCGAGGCGGCCCCGGCTCCGGCTCCGGCTCAGGCCGCTGAGGCTCCGGCCCCGGCGCCCGCCGAGGCCCCCGCCCCCGCCCCCGCTCCGGCCCCCGCGGCGGGCGCAGCCCAAGGCACCGACGTGGTCCTGCCCGCGCTGGGCGAGTCCGTGACCGAGGGCACCGTCACCCGCTGGCTGAAGCAGGTCGGCGAGCAGGTGCAGGCCGACGAGCCGCTGCTCGAGGTCTCCACCGACAAGGTCGACACCGAGATCCCGTCCCCGGCCTCGGGCACTCTGCTGGAGATCCTGGTCGGCGAGGACGAGACCGCCGAGGTCGGCTCCAAGCTGGCCGTGATCGGTGCCGCCGGTGCCGCTCCGGCTGCCGCGCCCGCCCCGGCCGCGCCGGCGCCCGCCGAGGCCCCGAGGGCCGAGGCCCCCGCCCCGGCACCGGCCCCCACCCCGGCACCGGCGCCCGCTCCGCAGGCCCCGAAGGCCGAGGCCCCCGCTCCCGCCCCCGCTCCGGCGCCCGCTCCGGCTCCGGCTCCGGCCGCACCTGCTCCGGCCGCACCTGCTCCGGCCGCCCCCGCTCCGGCCCCCGCGGCCGAGGGCGCGTACGTCACTCCGCTGGTGCGCAAGCTCGCCGCGGACAGCGGCGTGGACCTGGCCACGGTCAAGGGCACCGGCGTCGGCGGCCGTATCCGTAAGCAGGACGTGATCGCCGCCGCCGAGGCGCTCAAGGCCGCTCCGGCCGCCGCTGCCCCGGCTGCCGCCGCCCCGAAGGCGCCTGCGGTCGCGCCGTCGCCGCTGCGCGGCCAGACGGTGAAGATGTCGCGGATGCGCAAGGTCATCGGCGACAACATGATGAAGGCGCTGCACGAGCAGGCCCAGCTGACCTCCGTGGTCGAGGTGGACGTCACCAAGATCATGCGGCTGCGGGCCCTGGCCAAGGACTCCTTCGCCCAGCGTGAGGGCGTCAAGCTCTCGCCGATGCCGTTCTTTGTGAAGGCCGCCGCCCAGGCGTTGAAGGCCCACCCGGTCATCAACGCCCGGATCAACGAGGCCGAGGGCACCATCACGTACTTCGACTCGGAGAACATCGGCATCGCCGTGGACTCCGAGAAGGGTCTGATGACCCCGGTCATCAAGGGCGCCGGTGACCTCAACATCGCCGGTATCGCCAAGAAGACCGCGGAGCTGGCCGCCAAGGTCCGCGAGAGCAAGATCACACCGGACGAGCTCTCCGGCGCGACCTTCACCGTCAGCAACACCGGTTCGCGCGGTGTCCTGTTCGACACCGTGATCGTGCCTCCGGGCCAGGTCGCCATCCTGGGCATCGGTGCGACCGTCAAGCGTCCGGTCGTCCTCGACCACCCCGAGCTGGGCGAGGCCATCGCCGTCCGCGACATGGTCTACCTGGCGCTTTCGTACGACCACCGCCTGGTGGACGGCGCCGACGCGGCCCGTTACCTGTCGACCGTGAAGGCAATCCTGGAGGCGGGCGAGTTCGAGACCGAGCTCGGCCTGTAACGCGGCGTGGCGGTCATGTCCAAGTGACCGAGGATCGCAACGAGACAGGGCTCGGCCTTTGAGCACCTGGCACAGCCAGCAGGAGCGGCAGCGCCCCTGTCCGGAGAGATCCGGGCGGGGGCGCTGCCGTATCGACGGCAGCCACACCTGCTCTCACCTGCCCTGCCCGGCTCCAGACAGTGCGGCCCGCCGTATTGTCGAGTCAACGTCCCGGCCCGAAGGAGCGCTTTCCATGACCCCGACCGTCGTCCCGTCGCTGCGCGAGCAGATCCGCGAGCACATCGTGGAGGGCATCGTCAGCGGGCGCTGGAAGCCCGGCGAGCGGATCGTGGAGCGGCGGATCGCGGTCGAGCTGGAGGTCAGCCAGACGCCCGTACGAGAGGCGCTGCGCGAGCTGGAGGCGCTGCGGCTGATCGAGTCCGCGCCGAACAAGGGCGTACGGGTACGGGCCCTGACCGCCGCCGACCTGGAGGAGATCTACCCGGTGCGGGCCGGGCTGGAGCAGATCGCCGCCGAGCTGGCCGCGCAACGGCTGGCCGCGGACGTCTCGGTGCTGGAGCCGGAGGTGGCGGCGCTGTACGAGGCCGACCGCGCGGGCAATGCGGAAGCGCAGGTCAGGCATACGGTCGGCTTCCACCGCGAGTTGGTGCGGGCGGCCGGGAACAGCGTGCTGCTGCACACCTGGGAGTCGCTGGGCATCGAAGTGTGGACGGCGCTGTCCATCCGTTGGCTGGGCACCCGGCAGGAGTCGTACGCCGAGGAGCACGAGACCCTGGTCGAGGCCTTCCGCCGCCGGGATCCGCGGATCGGCGAGCTGGTCAAGGAGCATGTGCTGGGCTGCGCACCGCGCCCCTGACACGCGCCGCCCCACAGTATCCCTGGGCCCGGTTGGGCACTGCCCGCCCCCTTCGTACCTTCGGTTACGCCACGGCGGGATGTGGTACGCCCTGGGCGGTGCACCGGGTGCCCCATTTCATGGCACGGAATGCCAATTTCGCCTTGCGGAGCAGTTTTTGGGCCGCCGAGCTTTGATCGATCATCGATCGGTCCTTACAGTCGACGCATGACCGACGCCGTACGCAACCGGCCGAGCGAGCTCGACCAGCTCCCGGACCGCGACCCCGAGGAAAGCGCGGAGTGGGCCGCCTCACTCGATGCCGTCACCCAGGCCGCCGGGCCGCACCGCGCCTCGTATCTGATCCGCCGCACCCTCGAGCACGCCGAGCACACCGGCCTCGCGCTGCCGAAGCTGCTGGAGACGGACTACGTCAACACCATCCCCACCGCCGCCGAGCCCGCCTTCCCCGGTGACGAGGAGATGGAACGGCGGATCACCGCCTGGAACCGCTGGAACGCCGCCGCGATGGTCACCCGCGGCAGCCGCTACGGCGTCGGCGGCCACATCGCCACCTACGCCTCCGCCGCCTGGCTCTACGAGACCGGCTTCCAGCACTTCTTCCGCGGCAAGGAGGCCGACAACTCCGGCGACCAGCTCTACATCCAGGGCCACGCCTCCCCCGGCATCTACGCCCGCGCCTTCCTCGACGGCCGGCTGTCCGAGGAGCACCTCGACAACTTCCGGCAGGAGGCGGGCGGCAAGGGCCTCCCCTCCTACCCGCACCCGCGCCGGCTGCCCTGGCTGTGGGAGTTCCCGACCGTGTCGATGGGCCTTGGCCCGCTCTCCGCGATCTACCAGGCGCGCTTCAACCGCTACCTCCACCACCGCGGGATCAAGGACACCTCGGGCTCCCATGTCTGGGCGTTCCTCGGCGACGGCGAGATGGACGAGCCCGAGTCGACCGCCGCCCTCGCCCTGGCGGCGCGCGAGCAGCTCGACAACCTGACCTTCGTCATCAACTGCAATCTGCAGCGCCTCGACGGCCCGGTCCGCGCCAACTTCAAGATCGTGCAAGAGCTGGAGGCCCAGTTCCGCGGCGCCGGCTGGAACGTCGTCAAGTCCCTTTGGGGCTCGGCCTGGGACGAGCTGTTCCGGCTCGACACCACCGGCGCGCTGGTCCGCCGCCTCCGCGAGGTCCCGGACGCGCAGTTCCAGACCTACGCCACCCGCGATGTCGCCTACATCCGCGAGCACTTCTTCGGTGCCGACCCGGCCCTGGTCCAGATGGCCCAGGTGCTGTCCGACGCCAAGATCGCCGAGTGCTTCCACACCTCACGCGCCGGCCATGAGCCGCGCAAGGTCTACGCCGCCTACCGCGCGGCCGTGGAACACAAGGGCGCCCCGACCGTGATCCTGGCCCAGACCGTCAAGGGCCACACCCTCGGCCCGGGCTTCGAGTCCCGCAACGCCAACCACCAGATGAAGAAGCTGTCGGGCAAGGAGTTCCGCGCCATGCGCGACCTGCTCGACCTCCCCATCCCGGACTCGAAGCTGGACGACGGGCTCGTCCCCTACGGCCACCCGGGCCCCGACTCCCCCGAGGTCCGCTATCTGCAAGAGCGCCGAGCCGCCCTCGGCGGTCCCGCCCCGGCCCGGCGCGTGCACCCCGTCGCCGCGCTGCCCGAGCCGGAGGAGCGCGCCTTCAAGGCGGCGCTCAAGGGCTCCGGGAACCAGGACGTCGCCACCACCATGGCCTTCGTGCGCCTGGTCAAAGACCTGATGCGGGACAAGCAGACCGGCAAGCGCTGGGTTCCGATCGTCCCGGACGAGGCCCGGACCTTCGGTATGGAGGCGCTCTTCCCGTCCGCGGGCATCTACTCGCCGCTGGGCCAGACGTACGAGCCGGTCGACCGCGACCAGCTGATGTACTACAAGGAGGCCAAGGACGGCCAGATCCTCAACGAGGGGATCACCGAGGCCGGCGCCATGGCCGACTTCATCGCCGCCGCGACGTCGTACGCGACCCACGGCGAACCGATGATCCCCTTCTACATCTTCTACTCGATGTTCGGCTGGCAGCGGACCGCCGACCAGATGTGGCAGCTCGCCGACCAGCTCGGCCGCGGCTTCATCGTCGGCGCGACGGCCGGCCGTACGACCCTGACGGGCGAGGGCCTGCAGCACGCCGACGGCCACTCGCACCTGATCGCCTCGACCAACCCGGCGTCGCTGAACTACGACCCGGCGTTCGCGTACGAGATCGCCGTCATCGTCAAGGACGGCCTGCGGCGAATGTACGGCCCCGAGGCGGAGGACGTCTTCTACTACCTCACGGTCTACAACGAGCCGAAGCCGCAGCCGGCCATGCCGGAGGGGGTCGAGGAGGGCATCCTCAAGGGCCTCTACCGCTTCAAGGAGGGCACGGCCCCGGCGGCCGACTCCCCCCGCCTTCAGCTGCTGGCCTCGGGTACGGCCATCCACTGGGCCCTGGAGGCCCAGCAACTCCTCGCCGACGACTGGGGCGTGACCGCCGACGTGTGGTCCGCCACCTCATGGAGCGAGCTGCGCCGCGACGCCCTGTCCTGTGACGCGGCGCAGCTCAAGGGCGAGGACCGTATCCCGTACGTCACCCGGGCCCTGGCCGGCGCCCCCGGCCCGGTGCTCGCGGTCAGCGACTGGATGCGGGCGGTTCCGGACCAGATCAGCCAGTGGGTGGAGCAGGACTGGAGCTCGCTCGGCACGGACGGCTTCGGGCTCTCCGATACGCGGGAGGCGGCGCGCCGGCACTTCGGAGTGGACGCGCAGTCGATCGTCGTGGCGGCCCTGGCGCAACTTGCCCGCCGTGGCGAGGTGAAGCCGGAAGCGGTCCAGGAGGCGCGTACCCGTTACGGCCTCTGACGGGCCGGCCGCTACGGCGCTTTGCGCCGGTTCTTTCGCCCGCCCACCCGTCCAGTCGGCCGGGTGGGCGGGCGAAATCGCGCCGGAGGCGCGGGAACTTGGCGCGGCGCGGCGCTCCGCAGGGGCGGGGCATGATGGCCGCATGCGTGCTGCCCGGTTGATCAAGATGGTGCTGCTGCTCCAGTCCCGCCCCGCGATGACAGCGGCTGAACTGGCACGGGAGCTCGAGGTGTCGGAGCGAACGGTGGCACGGGACGCGCTCGCGCTCTCCGAGGCCGGAGTCCCGGTGTACGCGGCCCGCGGGCGCGTCGGCGGCTACCGCCTCATCGGCGGCTACCGCACTCGCCTCACCGGCCTGGGCCGTACCGAAGCGGAAGCCCTGTTCCTGTCCGGAGTGCCGTCGGCGCTGCGCGAGATGGGCCTGGCGGACGCCGCCTCCGCCGCCCGGCTGAAAGTGTCGGCCGCCCTGCTGCCGGAGCTGAGGGACGCGGCGGCCGGCGCGGCGCAGCGCTTCCACCTGGACGCCCCGGGCTGGTGGCAGCCTCCGGAGGCACCGGAGTTGCTGCCCGTGATCGCCGAGGCGGTGTGGGACGACCGCCGGATCAGCGCCCGTTACCGCCGCGGGGAGGCCGAGGTGGCGCGGGCGGCAGAGCCGTACGGTCTCGTACTCAAGGCCGGGGTCTGGTACCTGGTGGCTCGGGTGACGGACGGGCCGCGTCCAACCGGGACGTCGGGCGGCCGGCACGCTGCATTCCGCGTCTACCGGGCGGACCGCTTCACCTCGGTCTCACTGTCCGAGGACACCTTCATCCGGGACGAGGACTTCGATCTGCCGGCGTTCTGGGAGGAGCGGGCAGCGGAATTCGCCCGCTCGATCCTGCGCGACGAGGTCGTGCTGCGCCTGAGCCCGGACGGCGTGCGGCGCCTGCGGTACGCCACCGACCGGGCGGCCGCCGAGGAGGCGCTGGCGGCGGCCGGGGAGCCCGACGGGCAGGACGGCTGGTGCACGGTCACCCTGCCCGTCGAGTCCCTGGAGGTCGCGTACACCCAGCTGCTCGCGCTCGGTCCGGAGGCGGAAGTGCTGCGGCCGGCGGACTTGCGCGAACGCCTCGCTGCGGCGGCGGCCCGTGCGGCGGCGCTGTACCGGTAGCGCCGGTACAGCGCCGCTACCGGTAGTCGTCGGCCGTCGCCTGCTTGCCCCCGTGGACGACGTCGAGGAAGTAGCCCACGGCGTCGGGCCGGGAGCCGTCGGTGTCGGTGAACCCGTAGACCTTGGCAAGCTCGCCGCTGGAGACGGACTTTCCGCTCCAGCGCGCCTTGTCCGGGTCGGCGGCGAGCGCCGCGACAGCCCGCGCGACATAGGTGGGTGACTCGGCGATGGCGAAGTGCGGGACCTTCCGCACGGCGTCGCGCCAGTTCTCCTCGCTCACCCCGAAGTGCGCGAGCATCTCCTCCGAGCGCAGAAAGCCCGGGGTGATCGCCACGGCCGTACCGCCGTATTCCTTCAGCTCCTCGGAGAGGTCGTAGGCCATGCGGATCGGCGCGTTCTTGGTCAGGTCGTAGAAGAAGCTCTCCCGGTACCGCTTGTTGAACTCGGCCGTGCCGTCGGTGACCTCGACGACCAGGGCGCCGGGCCGTCGGATCAGCAACGGAAGCGCGCAGTGGCTGGTGATGGCGTGGGTGTCGATGCCGAGCCGCAGCATGCGCAGCCCCTTGTCCAGGTCAAGTTCCCATACCTTCTTGCCGAACTCGATCAGGCGCTCACCG
Source organism: Streptomyces sp. HSS9-12 (assembly GCF_054963655.1). Taxonomy (NCBI): domain Bacteria; kingdom Bacillati; phylum Actinomycetota; class Actinomycetes; order Kitasatosporales; family Streptomycetaceae; genus Streptomyces; species Streptomyces sp. HSS9-12. Next base: position 12,421 of record NZ_JBUEGC010000028.1, read on the forward strand.
CCCCAGACGTCGTTGACGAGGATGTCGAGCCGGCCGTGGTCGCGGTCGATGCGCTCGACGAGGGCCCGTACCTGGTCCGGCTCGAGGTGGTCGGTGGGCACCGCGATGCCCTCCCCGCCGGCCGCCTTCCCGCCGGCCGCCTTCCCGGCCGCCGTGACCAGCTCGGCCGTCTCCTCGATCGTCTCGGGCCGGTTCACCTCGCTGCGCCGCGCGCGCGTGCTGCGCCCGGTCGCGTACACGGTGGCCCCGGCGCGGCCCAGCTCCACGGCCATGGCCCGTCCGGCGCCTCTCGTGGCCCCCGCGACCAATGCGACCTTGCCCGCCAGGGGTCCCTCTATCGGCATGGGTGCGTCCTTTCGCTGTGCTGCGCTGTCGTCGGTAGGCCGGAGAGCCTGTCACCCAAAACGGACATCTTCTGTCGTGTTTTCCGCGCGCTCCGCGTGCAGGGGGTACGGGCAGGGTCGATGCTGGTCCCGTGATGGACGAGACGGAGTTCTGGGAGATCATCGATGGCACCCGGGAGGCCGCGCAGGGCGACCCGGAGGAGCAGGCCGACCTGCTCGTGGAACGGCTGCTGCGACTCGACCCGGACTACGTCGTGGACTTCGCGCGGCACTTCGAGGCCCGCTACAACCGCGCCTACCGCTGGGATGTGTGGGGCGCGGCCTGGGTGCTGCTGGACGGCGCGAGCGACGACGCCTTCGACTTCTTCCGCTGCTGGCTGATCGGGCAGGGCCGGGAGATCTTCGAGGGCGCGCTGCACGAGCCGGACGACCTGGCCGATCTGCTGGAGGAGTTCGACGAGGAGGTCGACGGGGACGCGGAGGACCTGGGGTATGCGGCGGACGAGGCGTACGAGCAGCTGACGGGGACACAGATGCCGGATCTGGGGCTGCCGGAGCCGCCGTCCGAGCCGATGGGCACGCCGATCGACTTCGAGGACGAGGCGGCGCTGGCGGAACGGTTCCCCAAGCTGTACTTCCGCTTCAGGGAATGAGGATCACTGAGGATCACGGGAGCAGGCTCCGGCCCATCAGGACGTCGTCCACGTACGTCCCCTCGAGCAGGAACTCGCCCGGCAGTATGCCCTCCACCACGAAGCCGGCCGACTCGTACAGCCGCCGGGCCGGGGTGTTGTGTCCCAGGACCCGCAGGGTGATCCGTACCGCGCCCTGTCGGCGGGCCTCCGCGCAGGCGGCGTCCACCAGCGCCCGGGCAATCCCCCGGCCGCGCGCCCAGCTGTCGACGGCGAGCCCCTGGATCTGCCGGACGTGGGCGTTGGCGGGCAGCGGCGTCGGCCGGACCAGGCGTATATAGCCGGCCACCCTCCCCCGGCTACCGCCGGCAGGTGCCCCCACCTCATACTCGGCGACCAGGAAGTCGACGGGCAGGTGGGTGGCGTCGAAGAAAGGGTCGCCGAGCTCGGGCGGCCCCGGCAGCACGGCGTGCATGGGCGACCAGGTACGGCGGTCCAGGTCCGCGAGCGCGGCGTCGTCGGTGCGAACGGCACGGCGGATGACGGGGTGTACGGGCGACGACTCGACGGACTCGAACATGAGCCCCACTGTGCCACGGCCGTAGAGGCGGGGACATGGCCTTGGCCGTGGCGCCAGTTACATCACCAGAGTCGGTGCCGCCGAAGGGCAACCGGTTTTCGCACGGCATGAGGCCAACGGGGTCAGGACTGAGGCCCGCCTCTTCGCGGGCAGCGGGTGAGCGGTGCAGGATGGGCCCATGCGGATCGCGGTCACCGGCTCGACCGGACTCATCGGCTCAGCGCTCGTACGATCCCTGCGCGCCGGGGGCGCCTCCGGCGAGGCCGCAGGGTCCGGGGAACGGCACGAGGTGGTCCGCCTGGTGCGCAGACAGCCGCGCGCGGCGGACGAGGTCGCGTGGGACCCCGAGCGGGGTTACGTCGACACCGCCGGGCTGACGGGCTGCGACGCGGTGGTGCACCTGGCGGGCGCCGGAATCGGCGACAAGCGCTGGACGGACGCCTACAAGAAGGAGATCCGGGACAGCCGGGTGCTGGGCACCGCCGCGATCGCCGAGGCCGTCGCCTCCCTCGACACCCCACCGCGGGTACTGCTGTGCGGGTCGGCGATCGGCTTCTACGGGGACACCGGGGAGCGCCCGGTGGACGAGAGTGCGCCCCCCGGCGAGGGCTTCCTCGCCGAGCTGTGCCAGGAGTGGGAGGCGGCCGCGGCGCCGGCCGAAGAGGCGGGAATCCGCACGGCCTTCGGCCGCACCGGCCTGATCGTCGCCCAGGAGGGCGGCGCGTGGGGGCGGCTCTTTCCGCTCTTCCGGCTGGGGTTGGGCGGACGGCTCGGCAGCGGCCGCCAGTACTGGAGCTTTATCTCCCTGCACGACGAAGTCTCCGCCCTGCGCCACATCCTTGAGACGGCGGAGCTGTCAGGTCCGGTCAACCTCACCGCGCCCGAGCCGGTCACCAACCGCGAGGTGACCGAGGTGATGGCGCGGGTGCTGAAGAGGCCTGCCCTGATGCACACGCCCGCGCCCGTACTGCGGCTCGCTCTCGGTGAGTTCGCGCAGGACGTCATCGGCAGCCAGCGCGTGCTGCCGCGGCGGCTGCTGGAGACCGGCTTCTCCTTCGCCCATCCGACGATCGAGAGCGCTGTACGGGCCGCGCTGCGCTGAGGCGGCACGGCCCCATCGGCGGGCGACCCTGATCGGCTTCGACCGTCGGGCGACCGACATGGAACCGACATACGACCGCTACGCGACCCTCACTTGACCGGTATTCGACCGCTGTGCGACCGTGCCCGGTCGGTGCGCGGCTGCCCGTGAATTGCATCCATTCCTGGGCTCGACTGGGACTCGGGTATTCCGCACGCCCGTTGGGGGCATGAGGTTTCCAACGACCGGACGGTCGTTCCATCGCGGGAGACACAGCCGACCTCGGGGAGGGGCACGTGCTCAGCACCGCACGCCACAGCTCAGAGCAGACGGACGTCATCGTCGTAGGCGCCGGACTGGCCGGACTCTCCGCGGCCCGTCACCTGACCGACGCCGGCGTAAGGGTCACCGTCCTGGAGGCCGCCGATGACGTCGGCGGCCGGATGGCCACCGATCGGGTCGACGGCTTCCGCCTCGACCGCGCCGCGCAGCCGCTCCACGCCTCCTCCCTCGAGCTGCGCCGCACCCCGGGTCTCAGCGGCCTGGCGCTGCGCCCCTTCTCCGCCGGGGTCGTGGTGCACGGCGGCGGGCGGAAACAGCGGCTCGTCGACCCGAGGAGCACCAGGGGCGCGCTCACCGCGGCGCGCGCCCTTGCGACCGCTGCCCGCGCGCCCCGGGGCAGCGCACTCGACCACGCCCGGCTCATCGCCTTCCTCAACCGGCTCGCCACCACCCCGACCGCCCGGCTGCTCGCCCGGCCCGAGCGGACCGCCGCGGAAGCCGTCGGCGGCCGCGGGCTGCCCGCACGCACCGTCGATGCCGTCCTGCGGCCGTTGTTGTCGACGCTGCTGAGCGATCCCGCGCTGACCACCTCCAGCCGCTGCGCCGACCTGGCGTTGCGCGAGTTCGTCCGCTGCCGTCTCAGCCTGCCCGCGGGCGGCGCCTCCACGGTGCCCGAACTGCTGGCGGCATCCCTGCCGCCCGGCACCATACGGACCGGAGTACGCGCCGTGTCCGCGTCAACGACGTGTGTGGGCACCGCCGACCATGGTGAACTCGCCTGCCGCGCCGTGCTGGTGGCCACCGGCTCGCGGGCCGCGGCCGAGCTGCTGCCGGGCCTTCGGCTGCCGGACTTCCACCCGGTGACGGTCCTGCATCACACGACGGACGAGGCGCCGCTCAGCGAGCCCGTGCTGCTGCTGGATGCCGACCGCCGCGGCCCGGTCTCGCACACGGCCGTCACCAGCCAAGTCGACCCGTCCCGGACGCCCCCCGGCCGGGTCCTCATCACCTCCACCGTGCTCGGCCGCGCCGCGTCGGAACCGGTCAGCATCCTGGACAAGGCGGCCCGGGCACAGCTCAGCGAGCTGTACGGCACGTGCGCGGACGGATGGGAACTGCTCTCCGCGCACCACGATCCCGAGGCCGTACCGGCGATGGCCCCGCCGCACGATCTGCGGCGGCCTGTACGGGTGTTGTGCGGGCTGTATGTGTGCGGGGACCACCGCGACACCAGCACGGTGCAGGGCGCCCTCGTCTCGGGCCGCCGCGCGGCCCATGCGGTCTTGCGCGACTTCGGGCTCGCCCGCGACGACCCGGCCTCCCTCCGCACGGCGGCCTGACCCCGTCTTCTTCCCGCCTGCCCGCCCCTGGTCAGGGGCGGGCAGGCGGGCAAAGGTCACATGCCCAGCGCGGCGACCCGTTCGCGGAAGCCGCGGACCGGCGCCGCGTCCTTGAACGGCTCCAGCCGGCGCTCGAATTCGCGGACGTATTCCACCGCCCGCACCGACCGCATCTCCACCGCCTGCTGCGCCGCCTCCGCGCCCAGCGCGCACGCCTGCTCCAGCTCGCCGAGGCCAAGCCGCGCCGACGCCAGCACCACCCGGCAGAACAGCCGGCTCCGCGCGTACCCCGCCGTGCGCAGCTGGAGCGAGCGCTCCGCGTGCTGCGCGGCCGCGCGGTACTGCTGCAGGTCGCGGTGGCAGTGGCCGAACTCGTCGGCGAGCTGCGCCTCGTCGAAGAAGCGCGCCCAGTACGGCACCTCGTCGCCCGGTCGAGCCGCCTCCAGCGCCCGCTCCGCCCGCGCGAGCGACGCCGTGCATGCGCGCGCGTCGCCCAGCACGCCATGGGCGCGCGCCTCCGCCGCGTTCAGCAGCGCCTGTACGACCGGCGGGGCCGCGCTGCCGACCCCCTGCTGGGCGACCCGTGCCAGCTGCACGGCCTCGCGCCCATGTCCCAGGTACACCGCCTGCCGGCTCATGGTCACCAGCACATAGCTGCCGTACGCCCGGTCCCCCGACGCCTGGGAGAGCCGCAGGGCCTGGACGAAGTAGCGCTGCGCGAGGCCATGGGCGGCGATGTCGTACGACGTCCAGCCCGCCAGCCGCGTCAGGTCGGCCACCGCCGCGAACAGCCGCCGCCCGGTCGTCTCGCCGTACGTGCCGCGCAGCATCGGCTCCGCCTCGTGCTCCAGGTATCGCACCAGGGCCTGCCGGGCGTGGCCGCCGCCGTAGGCGTGGTCGAGGGTGCGGAACAGCTCCCCCACCGAGCGCAGGGCCCCGATATCGCCCGGGGTGACCCTCTGGCCGGTCCCGGGCCCGCGGTCGGTCTGCCGCTGCCGCGGTACGGCTGTCCGCCCCTGCAGGGGCACCCGGGCGCTGCCCACCCCGTTGGGCGTGGCGGGTGCGGCGGGCGGGGGCTCGACACCGCGGGCGACCCGCTCGTCGGGGCGCCCGATCAGCCAGTCCCGGCTGGGCACGACCAGACCGGCCGGTGTGAAGGCGATCTTGCGCAGTTCGGCCTGGCTGCCGGTGTCCTTGCGCCACAGGCCGCTGACGATCTCCACGGCCTCCGCGGGTGTGGCCGCGAACTCCAGCCCGGCATAGACAGGCGCGCAGGCGTCCAGCCCGAGGTCCTGCGCGGAGAGCCGGCGGCCGAGCCGCCGGGTGAACACCTCGGCGATCAGTGCGGGCGTGGTGCCGCGCGGCTGCTGCCCGCGCAGCCAGCGGGTCACCGAGGTCTTGTCGTATCGCAGGTCAAGGCCGTGTTCGAGACCAAGTTGATCAACGCGGCGGGCGAGCCCGGCATTGGAGAACCCGGCTTCCGCGATCAGGGCGGCGAGCTGACGGTTGGGGGTACGCGGCTGGGGGCGGTCGGTCATCGGTTGTGCGGTCTCCTGCCTTCGGGCCCTGCGAGCAGAGGGCGTGACAAGGGTGAGGAACCTGCGGCAGCCCCGATCGCCCCTTGTGGTCGGGGAATGTAGCGGCCGCCACGGCACTGGGTGCCTCCTTCGCGTCCCTTTCATCCGATCGTGTGAGCACGGTTCGGACAGCCCTCTGGCCGCCGGGCCATCCGGCGCCGGTCGGTATCCGCCTGCCGGCTGTTCGGCCGACGGCCGTACAGTGGCATGGCGCGATCGATGCGACCCATCGGTGCAATGTGAAGGTTCAAAGAGGAGCTGCCGTGAGTGAGCTGCGCTTCGTCCACCTGGGCTTCGGGCCGGACTACGTCGACTACCAGGAGGCGTGGCAGGAGCAGCGCCGGGTGCACGCGGCCCGGTTCGCGGACGAGATCCCCGACACCTGTCTGCTGCTGGAGCACCCGCCCGTCTACACCGCCGGCCGGCGTACGCAGGACAGCGAGCGCCCCCTGGACGGCACCCCCGTCGTGGACGTGGACCGGGGCGGCAAGATCACCTGGCATGGCCCGGGCCAGCTCGTCGGCTACCCGATCCTGAAGCTGCCGCGGCCGGTGGACGTCGTCGCACACGTTCGCCGTCTGGAAGAGGCGCTCATCCTCACCTGCGCGGAGTTCGGTCTGCAGACCACCCGCATCGAGGGCCGCAGCGGCGTATGGGTGCTCGGCGATCCGATCGAGCAGCGCCCGGCGCTCGGAGGACTGTCGCTGGACATCGACCCGCGGCTGCAGTACGAGGAGTTCGACCCCCGGATGGCCGGCCCGGACTACGCGCCGTCCAACGCGGGCCAGCGCCGCGAGGACCGCAAGCTGGCCGCCATCGGGATCCGCGTCGCCAAGGGCGTGACGATGCACGGCTTCGCGCTGAACTGCAATCCGGACAACACCTGGTTCGACCGGATCGTGCCGTGCGGGATCCGGGACGCGGGTGTCACCTCGCTCTCCGCGGAGCTGGGCCGGGACGTGCCCGTCACAGAGGTCCGGCCGGTGGTGGAGAAGCATCTGCGGGAGGTCCTGGAGTCGGCCGTGCCGCTGCCGCGCGCTGTCTGAGGCGTAGGGCGCACGGAGAAGGGAATGCGCCCCAGGTCGCCTGGATTGCCGGCGGAATGAGGGCGCAGGAAATACGGGCGTACCCTGGTGTTCGCCGAGGAATCGAAGTCGTAGGGAGCCGGACGTGTCCGCTGTCGCACCCGACGGGCGCAAGCTGCTGCGTTTGGAGGTCCGGAACAGCCAGACCCCCATCGAGCGCAAGCCCGAGTGGATCAAGACCCGGGCGAAGATGGGCCCCGAGTACAACCAGCTGCAGAGCCTGGTCAAGCGGGAGGGCCTGCACACGGTGTGCCAGGAGGCAGGCTGCCCCAACATCTACGAATGCTGGGAGGACCGCGAGGCCACCTTCCTCATCGGCGGTGACCAGTGCACCCGGCGCTGCGACTTCTGCCAGATCGACACCGGCAAGCCGCAGGCGCTGGACCGCGACGAGCCGCGCCGCGTCGGCGAGTCCGTGGTGATCATGGATCTGAACTACGCGACGGTCACCGGTGTCGCCCGCGACGACCTGGAGGACGGCGGCGCCTGGCTGTACGCGGAGACCGTGCGGCAGATCCACGCCATGACGGCCGACCGCGAGGCGGGCCGTACGAAGGTAGAGCTGCTGATCCCCGACTTCAACGCAGTCCCCGGGCAGCTCGCCGAGGTCTTCTCCGCCCGCCCGGAGGTGCTCGCCCACAACGTCGAGACCGTGCCGCGGATCTTCAAGCGCATCCGCCCGGCCTTCCGCTACGAGCGCTCCCTCGAGGTCATCACCCGGGCCCGTGAGGCCGGTCTGGTCACCAAGTCCAACCTGATCCTGGGCATGGGCGAGGAGCGCGAGGAGGTCAGCCAGGCGCTGCAGGACCTGCACGACGCGGGCTGCGAGCTGATCACCATCACCCAGTACCTTCGCCCGTCCGTGCGCCACCATCCGGTGGACCGCTGGGTGAAGCCGCAGGAGTTCGTCGAGCTGAAGGAGGAGGCCGAGGAGATCGGCTTCTCCGGGGTCATGTCCGGCCCGCTGGTCCGCTCCTCGTACCGCGCCGGCCGCCTGTACCAGCAGGCCATCGAGCGGCGCGGGGCGGCTGTCGCCTCGCAGGCCGTCTGAGGCCGGCGCCTGGCCCCCGACCTGCGCAAAGCCGCGACGCGGCCCGTACGACCACCTCCGGGTGGGGCATATTACGGGCCGCGTCAAGCTTTTATCGGCGTTTGACCCACTGGCCATGCGCTGGTAACACCAGTCAGTGACCATGGTTTCACGCTTCGCCACCCTCCGTTCCGCCATCCGACCCGAGGGGAAAGACATCATGCAGGCAGCGCGCGTCCGTGCCACCGCGATTCCGTCCGTCACCGATACGCTGCGGGCCGTCGAAGAGGTGTTGATGCGCGGCGGCCAGCGCACCGCGCGCCGCAATGCCTGGACCGCTGTGCTGGAGGACCGGCGCCGGGCCAAGGACCGGATCGAGGCCCAGCACGTACTGGAGGCCGCGGCCTCTGGGGCTCCGCACGCCACGTAGACTCTGGAGCATGGCGAGGAAGGAAACATCCGAGAACCCCGGGCGGCTGAAGCAGATCGCCCTGACCTACCAGATGACCAAGCGGGTCGACCCCAAGGTCGGCCTTGTCGTCGCCGCTGTGGGAATCGTCACCTTCGGTGTCCTCCTCGCGATCGGCTTTGTGATCGGGCATCCGGTCTACCTGGGCATCCTGGGCTTCCTGCTGGCCTTCCTCGGGATGGCGATCATCTTCGGACGGCGCGCCGAGCGAGCGGCCTTCGGGCAGATGGAGGGCCAGCCCGGCGCCGCGTCCGCGGTCCTGGAGAACATGCGGCGCGGCTGGTCGGTCACCCCGGCGGTGGCGATGAACCGCAACCAGGACATCGTGCACCGGGCCGTCGGCAAGGCCGGCATCGTGCTGGTCGGCGAGGGCAACCCGAACCGGGTGAAGAGCCTGCTGGCCGCGGAGAAGAAGCGGATGGCGCGCGTCGTCGCGGACGTGCCCGTACACGATGTGATCGTGGGCAACGGCGAGGGCCAGGTACCGCTGAAGAAGCTGCGTACCACGCTGATGAAGCTTCCGCGGGTGCTGCCGGGCGCACAGGTCACCGCGGTCAACGACCGGCTGCGGGCGCTGGGCGACCTGATGAGCAACATGCCGATCCCGAAGGGGCCGATGCCGAAGGGCATGCGGATGCCCAGAGGCGGGAAGATGCGCTGACCGCCGTACGTGCGGCGCGGAGACGTGTGAAGCGGCCCGGGACCAGTGGTCCCGGGCCGCTTTCTGTCACCCGTACCCGGATGGCGCCCGCGATCAGATGCGCACCTGGACGGCGCGGGCGAGGCGGTCGTGCAGCCCGCGGCCGTCGCGGTCCCAGATCAGCGCCGGGATCACCAGGACGAGCAGCAGCGAGCGCAGTACGGCGTACGGCAGCGACAGCCGGTGACCGCCAACGGAGATCACCCGGAGCCCGAGGAGCCGCTTGCCCGGGGTGCAGCCGACCGTGCCGACGGTCAGCACGCTCAGCACCAGGAAGACCAGCAGCGCCACATTGCTCGCTGCCTGGGAGTTGCCGCGGGCGAAGATGCCGTACGCGATCACGACGCACATCGCCCAGTCGGTGAACAGGGCCCCGAAGCGCCGGCCGAGCGGTGCGATCGAGCCCGGCCCGTCCTCCGGCAGCCCGAGCCGCTTGCCCCGGTAGCCGAAGTCGACACCCATGTCCTCGGCTGCCGCGCGCGGTCCGGAGAGCCACGATCCGATTGCTTGCCTGTTGTCCACCGCTCCACGGTACCTGCGACCGCATTCAGACCCTGCGACCGCATACGGTCCTACGCTCCCGGTCCGGCCCCAGGCTCGCGCGGCGGGCCGGGAAAGAGTTACATGGGCCGTAATAGACGGGCTCCCAGCTCACCAGCGGAGCGGGAGGCGGTCGCGGGCCGATTAACATCCGCGAAACAAACGGGTCACGCTCGGGAAATCCCCGAAACCTAAGGTCGGGGCCAGCGTGCCACCGCACTGGCCTCGCGACCGATGCAATCCCGTCCCCTGGGGGCGGGCTAGGAGGAGTTGGATGTTCCAGAACGCCGACGATGCGAAGAAGTACATCGCGGATGAGGACGTCAAGTTCATCGACGTCCGGTTCTGCGACCTGCCCGGCATCATGCAGCACTTCACGGTGCCGGTGGAGGCGTTCGACCCGGCTGAGCAGCTGATGTTCGACGGTTCGTCGATCCGGGGGTTCCAGGCCATCCACGAGTCCGACATGGCGCTCGTACCGGACCTGTCGACCGCCCGCGTGGACCCGTTCCGGCGGGACAAGACGCTGAACATCAACTTCTTCATCCACGACCCGATCACGGGCGAGCAGTACAGCCGTGACCCGCGGAACATCGCCCGGAAGGCCGAGGCCTACCTCGCCTCCTCCGGGATCGCGGACACCGCGTACTTCGGCCCCGAGGCCGAGTTCTACGTGTTCGACAGCGTCCGCTTCGAGACCAAGTCGAACGAGGCCTTCTACCACATCGACTCCGAGGCCGGCGCCTGGAACACCGGCGCGATCGAGGACAACCGTGGTTACAAGGTCCGCTACAAGGGCGGCTACTTCCCGGCCCCGCCGGTCGACCACTTCGCCGACCTGCGCGCCGAGATCTCCCTGGAGCTGATCAAGGCCGGTCTGCAGGTGGAGCGCCAGCACCACGAGGTGGGCACCGCCGGCCAGGCGGAGATCAACTACAAGTTCAACACGCTGCTCGCCGCCGCCGACGACCTGATGCTCTTCAAGTACATCGTGAAGAACGTCGCCTGGCGCAACGGCAAGACCGCGACCTTCATGCCGAAGCCGATCTTCGGTGACAACGGCTCCGGCATGCACGTCCACCAGTCCCTGTGGCAGGGCGGCGACCCGCTCTTCTACGACGAGCAGGGATACGCCGGGCTGTCGGACACCGCCCGCTACTACATCGGCGGCATCCTCAAGCACGCGCCGTCGCTGCTCGCCTTCACCAACCCGACGGTGAACTCGTACCACCGCCTGGTGCCGGGCTTCGAGGCGCCGGTGAACCTGGTGTACTCGCAGCGGAACCGCTCCGCGGCGATGCGTATCCCGATCACGGGCTCCAACCCGAAGGCCAAGCGCGTCGAGTTCCGCGCGCCGGACCCGTCCAGCAACCCGTACCTCGCCTTCTCGGCGCTGCTGCTGGCCGGTCTCGACGGCGTCAAGAACAAGATCGAGCCGGCCGAGCCGATCGACAAGGACCTCTACGAACTCGCTCCTGAGGAGCACGCGGGCGTGCCGCAGGTCCCGACCTCGCTCCCGGCCGTGCTCGACGCCCTCGAGGAGGACAACGAGTACCTACAGGCCGGTGGCGTCTTCACCGCCGACCTGATCGAGACCTGGATCGACTACAAGCGGACGAACGAGATCGCCCCGATCCAGCTGCGTCCGCACCCGCACGAGTTCGAGCTGTACTTCGACATCTAAGATCACCGCAGGTCAGCGCGGGTTTCCGCGCCCCCTGGAGCATCTGAGGGCCGTCGGCCGTGTCCTTCCCTCACAGGAAGGCACGGCCGGCGGCCTTCTTCAGTGGATCACCGGCGGCCCAGGCGGCGCGGCCTTCGCCCTACGTTGCGGGCAATGAGCTGGTTTCGGCCCGGGAGGCCAAGCACGGCCGCGCTGGCTCGACCTGCCGGGTCGTGGCAACAGGCGACGGCGACGGCGACCGTCGTAGGGAAACGCGATCCACCAGAAGCGGCCCCGAGGGAGGATCGACGATGGCCGAAACCGCAACGCTCGACCGCAGTGAGTGGCAGACGGCGCTCGACGAGGTCACCGCCAACCACGAAGGTGAACTTGTCGCCATCGAAGTGCTGGACCCGGAGGTCGGGCACCAGTACGAGGCCGAGCGGCTGCCCTTCTCCTCCCTCGTCTACGACCCGAAGGACGATGTGGTGATCGTCGCCGTCGGCGGGAAGTCGTCGCGCTATCCGGTAGTGCTGCGGCACATGGTGCCGCATCCCAAGGAGATCGACATCGCCACGCTGGACATCCCGGAGGCGGCAGTCCGGGTCGTCGGCCAGGACGGCACCGCAACCCTGATCACCTTCTTCCCGGCGGAATCCGGGAAGGGGTCCTGAAACACCTCAAGGGCACTGAGCGGGCGAGTGGTCCATCCAGGCTCTGAGGAGCGAGTTGGGCATGACCTGCCCGAACGGTGCGGTGCGGGCCCCGGAATGGGCCGTCACGCCGTGCTGACGCCGTCCAGTCGTCCGGCCTTCGCGTCCTCGATCAGCGAGGCGAACTGGTCGGCGCTCATCTGCACACGCTGCCCGAAGTCGTCGGTGAGTACCACCCGGCGCTCGACCGGGGCGCCCGGGTCGACAAACAGCTGCGGACAACCGCAACTGCACTGACCGCAGAACGTCGCCACCGGTTCCAGCCCACTGATGTCGCTCATCGTCCTCCCCCTGCCGCAGAATTCCGGCGGTCGGCGACGCCGCCGCCCTGGCTCACCCAGGGGCATACCCGCCGTATCGGAGCGTGAATCACCACACATCTGGCAAGGGTCGACGTTCCGCCACCAGCGCGGCAGCCGCGGAACGGCCCGACGGCACACGACTTTATCGACAGTTTCTTTTGTCGACTCTGAGAAGGATCCGGCTCCGGCCCGTTCTTCATGGGCACATGGGTCACTTCCGACCCGTGAGTAACATCGAGACAGGAGTCGGCATTGTCCCGCAAGCGAACAGCCAGCCAGAAGAAGAAGATGATCCTGCTCGTGAGCGCCACCGCCATGGTCGGCGGGATCGCCGTGGCGACAGCGGGTATCAGCATGGCCGGAACCAATCAGGCCGCCGGCGGGCAGTCGTCCGTGGTCTGTGACGGGCTGAACCAAGCGCTCGCCAACAACCAGAAGTTCATCGCCGATCAACAGGCGAACCCTGACGCCCAATCAGCCGCACGAATAGCCAACCGGCAGGCCGTCGTCCAGAACATCCAGGACCGGCTGAAGGCGGCCGGCTGTGATGCCGGCGGCGACGCAGCCGCGGGCGGCGACCAGGCCGGCGGTGGCGACGCGCAGGCCGGCGGCGACGCAGCCGCGGGCAGCGACCAGGCCGGTGGCGGCGACGCGCAGGCCGGCGGCGACGCAGCCGCGGGCAGCGACCAGGCCGGTGGCGGCGACGCGCAGGCCGGCGGCGACGCAGCCGCGGGCAGCGACCAGGCCGGTGGCGGCGACGCAGCCGCGGGCGGGGACGCCGCCGCCCAGGGCGAGGTGGTCTGCCCCGGCTCCACGGTGACGCTCTCCGGCGAAGGCGGCGCCCCGGCGGCCTCCAGCAACCAGTTCCCCAAGGGGACGAAGCTGAAGGTGACCAACCTGGACAACAACAAGTCGACGACTGTCTCCGTGGAATCGACCTCCGGCAGCTGCGTCCTGCTGAACAACGCGGCCTTCGAACAGGTCCGTGAGGCCGGAAAGTTCCTGATCCGCAACGCGCGTATCGAGAAGGTCGGCTAACGACATGAGATGCTCCTGACCTGCTCCCGGACCGATCGGGCAGACCGGGAGCGGGTCGTCACAGTGCCCCCACCACTGCGAGAGGACTCTCCATGATCGGAAAACCTGCAGTGCGTAGTGCTGGACTGTCCCGACCCGCTCGCACTCGCCCGCTTCTACCGGGAGCTGGTCGGCGGCACGGTCAACCGGCCTGATCCGCGGTGGACGCTGGACGACGACTGGTCGACGCTGCAACTCGACGCAGGTGGCACGGTCCTCGCCTTTCCAGCGCGCGACTGACCATCGCCCGCCGCGGTGGCCGGATCCTCGGCACCCCCAGCAATTCCATCAGTCTCGGCGACAAGCCGCTGCTGCACGTCCAGAACTACGGCACCGGCATCGAGGACCGCCTCACCGGTCTGCACGAGACCGCACCGTGGAACGAGTACAGCTACGGCGTCTCCAACCGTGGTGCCTCGGTCCGCATCCCGTGGCAGGTCGAGGTCGAGAAGAAGGGCTACATCGAGGACCGGCGGCCCAACGCCAACGTCGACCCGTATGTGGTGACCCGCCTCATCGTCGACACCTGCTGCACCGCTCTGGAGAAGGCCGACCAGGTCTGACCCACTATCGTCCGTACGGAGCGGGCGCCCGGCGGCCGATAAGGCCGGTGGGCGCCCGCTCCGTACATCGTCCTGAGGCCGCCCGGCGGCCGGCCCTGGCTCCGGGCGACAGTGATCTCAGCTACCCACCCCATCCGACTTGCCTCTTACGGCCGCAGCTAGTTGACTGGTGATATGCCTGGCTTCCAGAACGACCACGCGACAGGTCGCACAGACCTCGAGCCGTTCTGGCCTTCCCGGCAGCACGACGACTTCGACCGGGTGTGTTGCCGCGCGACCATCGCGCGGGCCCTCTCCCACCGCTGACGTCCGGCACACAGCCCCGTCAGCCGCCGGTCTTCTTCACACCGGCGGGCGCCCCGGTCCGCGCGCTCGACGTCCATCGACGACCTGTCGCGCGAAATGAGCTGAACTCCATGACCACCAGCCGTTCCCTGTCCGCTGCCGCCCCCATCAAGCCGAATCCGTCCGCCCCGCCGGCCCCCATCGGCTCGCCCGCACCGCTGGGCCGCCACCGATTGCGCGCCATCGACCGCGACGAGGTGGTGCAGCTCTCGGACCTCCTGCCTCCGGGTGCCACCTGGCTGCCCGCCCCGCAACACGCACTGCCCACCCTGCCCGGACAGCCGCCGATGATCGGCTACTTGGTGCTCGTACCGGCCGACGAGCCGTCAGCCGGGGCTTCTCCCGGCGTCGCCCGCGCCGCGCGCGAAGCCACGCAGAGCACAGCCAACGGTCCGGTATCGATCGATCCGGCGCAGCGGACCGTGCTCGTGGACGGGCAACCCCTCGACCTCACCTACCTGGAGTTCGAGCTGCTGGCCCACCTGGTCGCCCATCCGCACCAGGTGCACACCCGCGACCGTCTCGTCACCACGGTGTGGGGGTACGGGCATGTGGGCGACGGACGGACCGTCGATGTCCATATCGCGCGGCTGCGCCGCAAGTTGGGCCCGGCGCACCGCGACACGATCGTGACGGTGCGCCGCGTCGGCTACAAGTACGCCCCCAGCGCGGGGTAGCGATACCGCAACCCCGCTCACCCATCCCGTTTGAAGGGGCGGGTGAGCGGGGTATTGCCCTGCCTCTCACGGGTCAAAACTCAGCAATCTCAAAGGCATGTGAACGCAACGCGCCCCTCATCCGTATGGAACAGAGCTTCCTCCGACCGGGAGTCCCCCAACTTCCGGAACGACGCAGAGGGGATCCATGAAAAAGACATCGCACAAACGCTCTCCGCTGGCAGGCAGGGCAATCGCCGCGGCGGCCGCCCTGCTGCTGGGAGGTGGAGGGCTGATAGCCCTCAACTACAATGCCTCGGCCGGCACGTCGTCATGGGACGACGGATCGGACCAGGTACAGGTCGCCCAGACGATCGCCTGCCCGGATGTGTCGATCGAGCTGACCCAGGTTCCGCGGCGGGTGCGGCCTCAGGTCGGCCGGATGCTGGGCCTGCTCGACGCTCAGGTGGGCGAGGCCTACCAGCGGCTCATCCGCTCCCAGGACGCGGCCAAGCAGGATCCGTCGTTCGTCCAGAAAAACATCCTGGACCCGCTGGTCACCCAGCGCGGGGCCATGCTGGACCGGATCGGCGACGCCATCGACAGTGCCGGCCAGCGGCCCAGGGGCCTGCAGCGCATGGCCGAGTGCCAGCTGAAGGACGGCGGTGCCGCCCAGCCCCAGGCCAGTGCGCAGCCCCAGGACGGCCAGCCCCAGGACGCCCAGCCCCAGGATGGCGAGCAGCCACCGGACGGCGGCCAGGCTCAGGACGGGCAGCAGCAGGCCGGCGGACCGTCCCCCGACGACTTCGTCGACATCCAGTCCGTCCAGCCCAACGTGAACGACCCCCAGCAGCAGAACGCTTCGACGGGGACCTTCACCTCGGACTGCGGGGTCAACGAGAACGGCAAGCGCAACCCGGACAACGTCATCGTCGCCCCCGGTGTGGGCAACGGCGCGCACCACATGCACGACTACGTCGGCAACCAGGACAATGACGCCTTCGCCAACAACGACACGCTGGCGGCGGCCGACACGTCCTGCCAGAACCAGGAGGACCAGTCGACGTACTACTGGCCCGTCCTGCGTCAGCTGAACGCGGGTGACGACCAGGACGTCAACGCAGATGGTGGTGGCAAGGACGGCAACAAGGGCAAGATCCTGACGCCCGCCCAGGTGGAGAACAAGTTCGTGGGAAGCCCCGTGAGCGACGTCGTGGCGATGCCCCGATTCCTGCGGATCATCACCGGCGACGCCAAGGCGTTCACCAACGGCGACGCCAACGCCAACGCCTCGTGGAGCTGCACCGGGTTCGAGGACCGGCAGCTGAAGGACAAGTACCCGATCTGTCCTCAGGGCAGCCAGGTGGTGCGGACCTTCAAGTTCCAGAGCTGCTGGGACGGGCAGAACATCGACAGCGCGAACCACCGCACCCATGTGGCCTTCGCCGACGACAACGGCAACTGCCCGAACGGTTTCCAGGCGATTCCGCAGCTGGTTCAGCGGCTGGTCTACGACGCGCCGGACGCGCCCAACTTCGCCGTGGACTCCTTCCCCGAGCAGCTCCACAAGCCCATCACCGATCACGGCGACTTCATCAACGTGTTCTCGGAGAACCTGATGAACGAGATGGTGAGCTGCATCAACGAGGGCCGGGACTGCAACTGATCCCCGGCCCCTCGAACGCGCTGCGCGGTCAGTTCATGTGATGGCCGCTGTGCCCGTGCTGACCGCTGCTGCCGGAGTGATCTCCGGCCCCACCGGAATGGGAGTGCGAGGCGGTCTCCACCTCCCCGCCGAGCCGGCCGCGCAGCGCTTTGAGGACTTTGGGCTCGCCCACGACCACCCACTTCTTGCCCACCAGGTATGTGCCGCCGTAGCTCTGCGATTCGTCCAGCCAGTTCAGCTGGCCCTGGTTCGTGGCGAACGTCGTCAGAACGTAGCGGCCCTTGTCCGTCTTGCAGACGCCCTGGCGCAGCTCGGCGGCGTCGACCTGCATATCCGGCTTGCAGGACGTCTTCGCGGCGAGCTGCTCCACGGTTCCCGTGGCGGTAGGCGGGGCTTCCCGCTTGCCGTCGTCGGCGCAGCCGGTGACCAGCGCCAGCGCGCCCGCACCCAGCAGGGCGAGTGACACCGCAGCTTTGTGACCTGGTTTACGCATCGTTGGACCTCCTTGGTGGACGCTCACGGCACCACCCGGTACGCGTAAGCGCCCCGGATGTCTCAATGCCGTCGGTACGAAGGGTCGCCGGTCGCGCGCCCCGTTGCTCCGCCCACCCCCCGTCATTAACGTGCACAGCGCTCGCACCTGTCGTCGCATCCATCGCACCGTGGGGAGTGCACGTGGCCGAGCCCTCGTACCGCCGTCCCATGGCCAGACGGACGCTGCTGGGAGTCGCCGGAGCAGTCGGCGCCGACGCGGCCCTCCCCGGCCACTCCCCCGCCGCCGCGCAGGATGCGGCAACCACGACCCCAAGAGCGGCCATGGACTCGTTCACCGCCGCCCCGGCGCACTCGGCGCTGGGGCGGCTGCTGCCGCACCACGCCGACCAGTTCGTTCTCCGGGCCCTGCCGACGTCAGGGGCCGACCGGTTCCGGGTCTCCGGCTCCACGGGCCGGATCGAGGTCACCGGCACCAGCCCCGCCGTACTGCTGACCGGCGTCCACTGGTACCTGAAGTACGTATGCCACGCGCACATCTCCTGGGCCGGCGTCCAGCTGCGCCTGCCGGACCGGCTGCCCGCGCCCGACCGCCCCCTCGAGCGGTCCGCGACCGTGCCCCACCGCTTCGCGCTCAACGACACGCACGACGGCTACACCGCGCCGTACGCCGACTGGGCGCGCTGGGAGCACCTGATCGATGTCATGGCGCTGCACGGCTGCAACCAGGTGCTGATGACCGTCGGCCAGGAGGCCGTCTACCACCGCCTGCTCCAGGACTTCGGCTATACCGACGCCGAGGCCCGCGCCTGGATCCCGGCCCCCTCCCACCAGCCCTGGTGGCTGCTGCAGAACATGAGCGGCTACGGCGGTCCCGTCAGCCGCGAACTCATCAAGAGGCGGGCGGAGCTGGGCCGACGCGCCGCGGACCGGATGCGCGAGCTGGGTATGTCCCCGGTCCTCCCCGGCTACTTCGGCACGGTCCCCGTCGGCTTCGCGGACCGCAACCCGGAGGCCCGTACGGTCCCGCAGGGCGACTGGGCGGGGCTGCGGCGCCCCGACTGGCTCGATCCGCGCACGGACGCCTTCCGCAAGGTGGCCGCCGCCTTCTACCGGCATCAGCGCCGGCTGTTCGGCCCGGTCGAGCACTTCAAGATGGACCTGCTCCACGAGGGCGGCAACCCCGGCGACGTCCCGGTGCCCGAGGCCGCCCGCGCCGTCCAGGCGGCCCTGCGGGACGCCAGCCCCGCCGCGACCTGGGTGATCCTCGGCTGGCAGGACAATCCGCGGCGCGACCTGCTGGATGCCGTGGACAAGGAGCGGATGCTGATCGTCGACGGGCTGTCCGACCTGGAGCGGGTCACCGACCGGGAGCAGGACTGGGGCGGGGTGCCGTACGCCTTCGGCACGATCCCCAACTTCGGCGGGCGCACCACGATCGGCGCCAAGACGCATCTGTGGGCGCGGCGGTTCACCGCCTGGCGCGACAAGCCGGGCAGCAGGCTCGTCGGCACGGCGTACATGGCGGAGGCGGCCGAGCGTGACCCGGCCTCGTTCGAGCTGTTCAGCGAGCTGGCGTGGCGCCAGGACGCGGTGGACCGCACGGCGTGGTTCGACGGTTACGCGGATCTGCGGTACGGCGGGCGTGACCAGCGGGCGTGCGAGGCGTTCGCGGCGCTGCGCGACACGGCGTACCAGATCAGCAGCCGCGACGGCCGGCCGCACGACAGCGTCTTCGCCGCCCGCCCCAGCCTCACCGCGCAGTCCGGCACGTACTACGCCACCCACACGCCCGCCTTCGATCCGGCCGGTTTCGACGCGGCGTTCGCGGCGCTGCTGGGCGTACGGCCCGGGCTGCGCGACTGCGACGCGTACCGGTACGACCTGACCGACCTGGCCCGGCAAGCCCTGGCCAACCGCTCCTGGCAGCTGCTGCCCCAGCTGCGCACCGCCTACCAGCGGGGGGACCTGGCCACCTTCCGCGCACTGTCCCGGCTGTGGCTGCGGCTGATGCGGCTGAGCGAGGAGATCACCGGCACCCACTCGATGTTCCTGCTCGGCCCCTGGCTGGCGGACGCCCGGCGGATGGGCGCCGGCGAGGCGGAGTCGGCGCAGCTGGAGCGGACGGCGCGAACGCTCATCACCACCTGGGCGGACCGCGTCACCGCCGACGGCGGGCGGCTCGCCAACTACGCCAACCGCGACTGGCACGGGCTCATCGGCGATGTCCATCTGCCGCAGTGGCAGAGCTTTCTGGACGAGCTGGAGGACGCCCTCGCGACGGGCCGGGAGCCCAAGACCTTCGACTGGTACGCCGTCGAGGAGCCGTGGACGCGGGACCAGTCGGACTATCCGGTGCGGGCGGTGGGCGACACCCACCGTACGGCGCTGCGGGTGCGCGAGACCCTGGCCAGGGCCCCGTATCAGGGCCACGTGACCGTCACGGCCGCGCCGCCCGCGCTGCCGCCGGGCGGTTCGGCTGCGGTCACCGCGGCCTTCCGCAACACCAACGGGCTGAACGCCACGGGCCGGGTCGACTTCACCCTGACCGTGAGCGGCCTGGACGCCCGGCCCGAAGGTGCCACCTCGCTGCCGCGGGTCGAGGCGGGCGGAGAGGGTGCGGCCCGCTGGCGGGTGTCGGCACCGGAGGCGCCGCTGGACGGGCCGTTGAAACCGCTGCCGTACGAGCTTTGCGTGGCGTACGGGCCGCGAGGCGAGCCGCGGGTCGAGGCGGTGCAGCCCGGCACGCTGTTCCTGGCCGGGCCGCTCGAGGACGGATTGCGGACCGTGACGAACAACGCGGCCGTCTTTGGACAGCTGGGCGACCGCTTCGCCATTGACGGCGCGGGGGCCGATCTGTGGAAGGGCACCGCGGAGTTCGGCGCGATCTACACGGGCGGTGCTCTGGCCGAAGGTGGCTCGGTCACGGTGCGGGTCGACAGCCAGGCGGCGACGGGCCCGTGGGCGCGCGCCGGGATCATCGTCCGCAACTCGTTGGCGACGGCCGGCTCACCGGGCTTTGTGAACCTGTGCGTCACGCCCGCCAACGGAGTGGTGCTGTCCTACGACGCGAGCGGCGACGGCACGGTGGACACCTACCAGCGCATTACGGGTGTGCGCGCGCCGGTTCTGCTGCGGCTGTCGCGCGCGGCCGCGGGGGGGTACACGGGCGAGTGCTCGACGGACGACGGGACGACGTGGCGCACGGTCGCGGCGGTAACGGCCCCGGGTGCCGCGGCCCGCCAGGACACGGGTCTGTTCATGACGGCGGCCAACGGAGGAGGCCAGGCCCGCGGCACGGCCGAATTCAGCGCCTGGCGGCTGACCTGAGCACCGCCCCTCTGGCGCGTGCCTTCCCTCCCACCTGCCCCTGTTCAGGGGCTCTTTCCCATCCCGCCTCTGAAAGAGGCGGGATGGGACGGTGCCGCGGGCTTTCCCCAAGCGACCCGATGGCCCCCGGGCGCCCGCGGGGTGCCCTGAGCGCCGCGCCTGCGGTGGGGAGCCACCGCCCCTTTCAGGGGTGGCTCGAAAGAAGAACGGCCCCGGCGCAAAGCGCCCGGGCCGCGGGGTGCGCGCCGCAGGGCGACCAGGTGACCATCCGACCATTCGCTCGTTCAGCTGAATGTGACTTCCCGGGAAGCGACAGCCACTCCACAGCCCTCGGGCGCTCCCATAGCACCCATCGACGTCGAGCAGGCCGAAGCCCTCCTCATCGAGCACTACCGGCGGCTGGTGCGCATCGCCTATCTCGTTCTCCCGCCCGGTCTGGGCCGCAACCGCCGCGTACTGAGCGCGCACGCCGTCACTCAACGGGCGCTCCCCCACAGCCGTACGACCGGCGCCGTGCCCGCGATCCCGGCACAGCGTGCGGCCGAGACCGGGTACGCCTTTCTGCGGCTGCGCGTACTGCGCGCCGCACTCGACGCCGGCCGCCCGCGCCGCCTCCGGGCGCTGCCCCGGCGCTCCCAACTGCCCGTGCTGTTCCCCCAGGTGTGGGGCCTGCGCCTGTTCCCCCGCGCGGGCGGCGCCGACGAACTCGCCCTGGACCAAGCCCTGTCGGCCCTGTCCGGGCCCGCCCGCGCCGCGTACGTGCTGCGCGGCCTGGAGCGGCTGCCCGACCGAGAGGTGCGGCGGGTCCTCGAGACCGCCGGGGTGCCGGACGCCCACGCCGCGCTGGCCGAGGCGGACGGTGTGGTGGAGCCGACCGGCAGCAGAGACCGACCGTTGCTGGAATCAGCGGAGTTCGACGCGTGCTCCCTCCAGGCTCGCCCCACCGACCTGATGCGCCGCCGCCAGCATCTGCGGGCGGCTGTGGTGGCGACCGCCGCGGTCCTCGTCTGCGGCACCCTGCTGGGCCTGCCCGGCGAGGGCTGGGGGCCGGACGGCGCGGCCGCGCCGCCGTACGCCCGCAACCCCGCCGCCGAACGCGCCCTGGAACCCGCCGCGTTGACAAAAACGGCCCCCGCGGCATGGCGGAGTTCGGACCGTACGGACTTCTCCGCCTGGCCCGCTCGCGGCAACCGCGTCTACGACCGGGCGCTGCTGCGGCGCGCCCTCGCCGTCTGGGCGCGGCCGGGACAGGACGTGCAGGTCACCGCCACCCCCGGCACCGCCTCGGGCCCGGCGCCGGGTCCGGCCCAGCTCCTGTACGCGGGCGAGGTGGACGCGACCGTGGTGGTGCTGCTGTACGACGGGCTGCGGGTGGTGCGCTACGCCGAGGCGAGGGACGGCGCGAGCGGCGGTGCCGCGCTCGACTTCGCACGCACCGACGGCGCGGACGCCGTATCCGCGACGGCTCTCGTCCTCGGCCGCACCGCCGGCAACGTGCGCTATCTGACCGCCCCCTGGGTGTCCGGCGTGTACGTGCGGGACCTGCTGCGGCCGTCCACCGCCCGGCGGCCGCTGCACAGCTCCGAGGACGGGGTGACCGATCCGGTCCCCAGCCCGGCGGGGGCCGTCAAGCGCGGCGGTCCGGCGGCAGGCGGCGGCTGCCGCAGCTGGCCCGCGCTGGAACTGCGCGCCGAGCCGGACGCGGTGGCGACGGCGGGCGGCGGCAAGACCCCGGTTCTGCTGACGGACCTGGGCGAGCTGGCCCCGGCCCGGCTGACGTACGGCGACCCGGCACGGGGCCCGCGGGATGTGGCGGGGCACGAGGCCCGCGCGGTCTGGGCGCGGACCGCCTGTCATCTGCCCGAGGTGCGGTCGCTGGGCGTACGGTCCGTGAACTCCTGGGAGTTCGCCCGACAGCCGCTGCCGGGGGGCTACGGCAGCGCGGCCTGGGTGTGTACGCGGGCGGAGACGTGGCGCGGTGAAGGCAGCCGTGTGCTGGCGCAGTTCCAGCCGCCCGCGGTGAAGGCGACCACGCCGGGTGCGGTGGCCGCGCGCTCCGAAAACACTGCGGCATGCGGGGTCCGAGCACCGCGCGTGCTGACCGGTGTGCTGTGGAAGTCCGGCGCGGGCCGGTGGTACGTGCTGGCCGCGGGCAGCCATGGAGTCACGTCGATCGATGCGACAGGGGGTGTACGGGGCAGGTCACGAGGCAATCTGCTCGCCGTACGGGCCGAGGCGGGCGCTCGCGCCGAACTCGACGCCCGTACGACCGACGGCACCCGCCTGTCCGCCCTCCACTGACCGCGCCACGGCGCGGCGACACACCCGCCGCCGTGCGGCGACCCGCGCCCACCCGTCGCGCATGAGCCGCTGCGCGTGCCGCGCCAACGGCGCAGGAAGGCCCGGCACATGGCGAAACCGCCAGTAGCCGGTGCCGGCCCAGAAGACCGACCACGGGAACGAACCGTTCACGGACGAGGAGCGAGAGGACACCAACCGCGCGGCGGGAACAACCTGGTTCCGGTCCTCGGCCTGGTATATGCCCAACGCTCGTTACAGTGTTCGCATGACGACCGGGGTGCGCCGCAGGATGGGTGTGGAGGAGCGGCGGGAACAGCTCATTGCCGTGGCACTGGAGCTGTTCAGCCAACGCTCCCCCGATGACGTGTCCATCGACGACATCGCGACGGCCGCAGGCATATCGCGGCCGCTCGTCTACCACTACTTCCCGGGCAAACACAGCCTGTACGAAGCGGCGGTCCGCAGAGCGGCCGATGGCCTCGCGGGCCGGTTCGTCGAACCGCACGAAGGGCCGCTGAGCGGCCGCCTGCTGCGGGTCATGCGCCGTTACTTCGACTTCGTCGACGACAGCGGACCGGGCTTCGAGGCGCTGCTGCGCGGGGGCACGGCCGTTGGTTCGGAGCGTGCCAACGCGATGATCGACGAAGTGCGGCAGGCGGCGTACGAGCAGATCCTGGCCCATCTGCAGGTCACGGATCCGGGGCCGCGGATCGAGCTGGTGATCCGGTCCTGGATAGGCATGGCCGAGACCACGGCCCTGCTGTGGCTGGACGGGCGCCGCATCCCGCGCAAGGAACTGGAGTTGCAACTCGTCCACGACTTCATGGCACTGGCGTCGGTGAGCGCGGCATACGACGAGGAGACGGCGGCGGTGGTCCGCCGCATCATCGCCCAGGAGCCGATGGACGGCCCGTTCGGCGACCTGATCCGCCGCCTGATGACCCTCGCTCCCTCCCCCGACGGCGACGGCTTCCAGCGCGCGGCCCAACCCTAGGGCCGGCATCCGGCCCTGCCCACCTGCCTCTGCGGCGCCTCGCGCCGGAGGCCGCGCCAAGGATCCGCCCAGGCCCACGTTGCTGAGCGCACGCCCATAAGTGAGGCCCGCCTCCGAGAGGAGGCGGGCCCCAAGGGTCGGTCGGTAGGTCAGCTCTGGCGGAAGACCGCCACTGTGCGGCCCGGGACGCTGAACGTGCCCGAATCAGCCGCGTACGAGGAGGCCTTGACCACCTCGTCCGAGCCCCGCACCTGGGCGCTGTGCAGGGCGTACCGCTTGCCCGCGAGGGCGCTCACCGTCTGCTTCTGCCGCTCCGGTGTGGCGTTGAAGACCACGACCAGCTTGCCCAGCCGCATCGTGATGACCCCCGGCGTCTCGTCCTTCCCCGAGAGCGGGAAGGACAGCTGGGACTGCACCTCGTCCGTCGAGGAGAGGTCGAAGGACGGCTCCGTCGCACGGATCTTCAGCAGGTCCCGGTAGGCCGCCGAAGCCCCGTTGATCTCCGTGCAGCCCGGCCGCAGCGTGGAGGCCGTCAGCAGCGGCTTCGCGTACGGCCACTTGGACTTGTTGTCCGCGGCCGGGGGCAGGCCGCGGCCGAAGCCGTTGCCGTCGTCGCACTGCCAGTGGACGGCGTTGAACCAGTCGCCGGAGTCGTAGGAGTTGCGGTCCAGGGACTTGGAGCGAAGCAGATCCGTGCCTGCCTGGGAGAGCGCCGGCCCCTGCGAGAGCGCCGCGGTCGCCATCGCCAGGACCTGCATACGGGCCCGCCGGCCCGCCGGCGTCTCCTTGGGCAGCTTGTACGCGAGCGCGTCGTACAGCGACTCGTTGTCGTGCGCGTCCACGTACGCCAGGGCGTCGCCGGGGGCGGCGGCGTACCCGGCCGGGGCGCCGCCATAGTCGACGTCCCTGCCGCGGACCGTCTTCCCCGAGGAGTCGGTGAAGGTGAAGTCGGCGAGGTTTCCGGTCAGGCCGACCTTGATCAGGTCCTGGTCGTGGCGGAGCCTCGCCTTCTGCTCCTCCGGTGTGCCGTTGACCTGCGCGCCGTTGGGATCGGTGAACAGGCCTGACGCGAAGCCCTGTGCGCGCGGGTCGTCGTCGAACGGACCGCCGCCCCGGACCGCGTCCCGGGCCCGGTCGCTGAAGGTGGCGATGCCGGTACCCGCCATGTTCCTCTGCGTGGCCTGGACGAACCGGGCGTCGTCGGCCACCTCGCCGAAGTTCCAGCCCTCGCCGTACAGAATGATCGACTTGCCGTCGACGCCGTCCTTCTCCACCGTCAGGGCATCGAGCGCCTTGCGGACGGCCAGGATGTTGGCCTTGGGATGGTGGCCCATGAGGTCGAAGCGGAAGCCGTCGACCTTGTACTCCTTCGCCCAGGTGACGACCGAGTCGACCACGAGCTTGCCCATCATCGCGTTCTCGGGCGCGGTGTTGGCACAGCAGGTGGAGGTGGCCACCGAGCCGTCCGCCAGGAGCCGCTGGTAGTAGCCGGGCACGATCTTGTCCAGGACGGACTTGTCGTGCTGGCCGCTGGCCACCGTGTGGTTGTAGACCACGTCCATGACGGTGCGCAGGCCCGCGGAGTTCAGGCCCTGCACCATGTTCCGGAATTCCACGGTCCGGCGGGTGCCCTCCGGATCGCTCGCGTACGAACCCTCCGGAACGGTGTAGTGCAGCGGGTCGTAGCCCCAGTTGTAGCCGTCCTTCGCCGCCGTGGCGGCCACGCACTCCTGCTGCCGCTCGGAGTCGGCGGGCAGGGCCGGCAGGTCACAGTCCGGCTGGGCCTGGTCGGACTTCTTCTCCGGGATGGTGCCGATGTCGAAGGCCGGGAGGAGATGGACGTACGAGGTGCCGGACTTCGCCAGCTTCCTCAGGTGCCGCATACCGGCGGAGTCCCGGTCGGTGAAGGCCAGATACTGGCCCGGGTGCTTGGAGGTCCGGTCGGCGATCGAGAAGTCGCGGATGTGCAGCTCCTGGATCTGGGCGTCCCGCAGCGGCGTGGCCTTCGGCTTCTTCAGCGTCGGCCAGCCCTTGGGGGCGAGCTTCGGGTCGGCCAGGTCGACGACCAGGCTCCGCTTGGAGTCGGTGGTCAGCGCGGTGGAGTACGGGTCGGTGACCTTGTTGGTGACCAGCCGCTGGACCGATGGGGCCCACACGGTCACGGCGTAGCGGTACGGCTTGCCGCTCCAGCTCGGCTCGCCCGTGACGCTCCACACGCCGCCGGCGTCGTCCCGCCGCATCGGAATGGTCCTGCCGTCCAGTTCCAGGGACACCTTCCGCGCGGTCGGCGCCCAGAGGGACAGGGTCGGGCGGCCCTGGTGGAAGACCGGGCCGAGCTGCGCCTTCGACGCCTGGTCCGCGTACAGGTCGTCCAGCACCCCGGGGATCTGGACGCCCGTCGCCGCCAGCAGCGCCCCGTTCGCGGCCCGCTGGGTGGCGATGAGCTGGCCCTTCAGGGCGGTACGGATCCGGTCCCGGTCGCGTGGGTCCACGGTGAAGGCCGGATAGTCCCGCAGGTGCGGGTACTTGGCCTTCTGGGCGTCGGTAAGCGAGGTGGGCTTCAGCCGCAGCCAGTGGCCCTCGTCGCTCAGTGCGCCGTCCTTGACGGTGATTCCGCCGTGGGGTGCGTACACCAGCTGCTGGCTGGTGGCGTCGGTGGCCTTGACCTTCCAGGCGACGGTGTCGCGGTCGATCCACTGGGCCTCGGCTTTGTCCAGGTTCAGGTCGGGTCCGGCGCCGACGGTGGGCAGCAGATACTTCGGCTGTCCGGCCAGCAGCCAGACCTCCTTGCCGTAGGTGGCGAAGTCCAGCGACTGGTCGCTGGGGAGGTCCTTCTGGTCTCCCTTGTGGACGATGTAGCTGAGCGAGCGGGCGCCTTCGGCGAGCGGCACCTCGAAGGTCACCCCGTAGGCGTCCTTCCGCACCGGCTGGAGCGGCTTGGACCAGTCGGTGGGCTCGGCGGCGCCGGTCCAGGTGTGCAGGCCCCAGCCGTCGTAGTCGCCGTCGGCGCGGTGATAGTGCAGGACGGCCTTCTTCTGGTCCTGCGGCGGGTAGGCGCCGTCGGGTGCCTTCTCGGCGAGGTCGTCCTTGCCCTGCTCGATCCAGACCTCTCCGGTCCGCGCCAGGTCGACGGTGCGCCGGGGGCCGTCCGCGGTGCCGTCCTTCTCGACGGTGAACGGCAGGGTCGCAGCCCCCTGGTCGAGCTTGATCCAGGCGAAGGCGCCGTAGGCGTCACGGCCGGTGAAGGGGGCGGAGGCGCCGTTCGCGGCCAGCTGCCAGCCGTCGTAGTCGGCGCCCGGACGGCGGTAGTGGACGACGGCGTAGTCGCGGTCGACGGCCCTCGGCTTCTCGGGCTTCGGCGCCTGGCCGGCCGTGCTCGAGGCGAGGGCGCCGGCCGTACGGCCCGCGCTGTCCACCGCGACGGCCTTGTAGCGCAGCGGGGTGCCGGCGGGCACCGTATCGGCGATGTGCTGGGTGACCTTGTACGGGGCGTGGTCGGCGGAGCCGAGCACCCGCCACTTGTCGTTGCCGACCTGAGCGGCGAAGACGACGCGGTTCAGCTGCCCGCCGTCCACGTCGGCGGTGAGCTCCACGGTGCCCGTGGCGCCGGCGGCCGGTGCCGTGAGCGTGATGGTGGGCTTGGTGGCCGGGCCGGCCAGCGGCTTTTCGGCCTTCAGGACGGTCGCGGACAGGGCCGGGACCGTCACCGTGATCTTCTTGTCGGTGCCGCTGCGTACGCTGCCGTCGCCGCCGTAGACGGTGCGGAAGTCCATACCGGCCGAACCGGTCGGAATCTCCGCTGTCTTGGCCTCGGTCGCGTTGTTCAGCACGACGACGTACTCCATCTGCCGCTTCAGGTCGGTACGCGAGTAGGCGTACACCCCCGGACCGTCCGCCGCGTACCGCTGCGTCTGGACGCCGTCACGCAGTGCGGGGTGTTCCTTCGTCAGCTTCGACAGCTTCGCGATCGCCCGGTACAGCGGGTGCCGGGGGTCGTATGCGTCGCTGGCGTGCGTACGGTCCGTCCCCAGCTGGTCGTCGTCGAGGTAGTCGGGGGTGCGGGAGGCGAACATCGTCTGCCGAGCGTCCTTGTCGCCGCCCGCGCCGGTGAAGCCCTGCTCGTCCCCGTAGTAGACGACGGGATTGCCGCGGCCGAGGAACATCACCTCGCCTGCGAGCCGGGCCCGCCGCAGCAGCTCAGCGTCGCCGGCCTTCGGGTTGTCCTGTTTCAGGAAGGTGCCGATGCGGCCCATGTCGTGGTTGCCGAGGAAGGTGACCTGCTCGTAGGCGTTGGCCTTGTCGGTGGTGTAGCGGTAGTCCTGCGCGTACATCCCCGCGAGCTTGCTCGCCGGGCCGCTCTGGGAGGCGTAGGAACGGGCGGCGTCCTGGAAGGGGAAGTCGAGGGTGGCGTCGAGACGGCCCCGGGTCACATACGGCGAGGTGATCGCCGGATCACCGGAGTAGATCTCGCCGAACATGAAGAAGTGGTTCCGGCCCTGCCGGGCGGCGTACGCGTCGAGCGCCGTGGCCCACTGGGTCCAGAAGTCGAGGTTGACGTGCTTGACGGTGTCGATGCGGAAGCCGTCGACCTGGAAGTCGCGGACCCACCGCTGGTAGATCTTCTCCATGCCCGCGACGACCTCTGGGCGCTCGGTCCACAGGTCGTCCAGGCCCGAGAAGTCGCCGTACTCGCTGCTCTCCCCCGCGAACGTGGAGTCGCCGCGGTTGTGGTACATCGTCGGGTCGTTGAGCCAGGCCGGGACCTTCTTCTCCCCGGCGCGGGGCCTCGGAGTGTACGGGAAGGAGTCGGCGTCGACCTTCGCCATGCCCGCCCGGTCGTCGAAGGGGCGGCCCTCGCGGTCGAGGTACGGGTACGCGCCCTTGGGCTTGTAGCCGTACTCCTTCTCCGCGTAGTCGACGGTGTCGGCGGTGTGGTTGGTGATGACGTCGAAAAAGACCTTCATGCCCTTTTCATGGGCCTTGTCGATCAGCTTCGCCAGCTCGGCATTGGTGCCGAAGTGCGGGTCGACCTGGGTGAAGTCGGTGATCCAGTAGCCGTGGTAGCCGGCCGAGGCGTTCTTCCCCTCACCCTGCACGGGCTTGTTCTTGAAGATCGGCGCCATCCAGATCGCGGTGGTGCCGAGGCCCTTGATGTAGTCGAGCTTCCGGGTCAGGCCCTTGAGGTCGCCGCCCTGGTAGAAGCCCTTGTCGGTGGGGTCGTACCCGGTGCTCAGCCGGCCGCCGGTCAGCCCGCCCCGGTCGTTGGCGGTGGTGCCATTGGCGAAACGGTCCGGCAGGACGAAGTAGAACTGCTCCCGCGTCAGATCGTGCCGCGCGGGCTCGGCCGCGAGGCGGGCATCGGACGGCGGGGGCGGTGGCGGGGGCGCCGCCTGGGCGGGTACGGCCGCGGGTACGAGTGCCGCGAACAGCGTCGCCGCCACCGTCGCGGCCGTACGCCGCCGCCCCTTGCTGATCACCACGCTCATCGGCCGCTCCCAGCCTTGGCGCCCACATGCAGGGCGACGGCGACATTGGAGTCGATCGACGCCGTGAACTGTCCGGAGGAGTCGACGGTGAAGGACCGGCCGCTGCACCCGCTGCTGGTCGGCACACCGCTCTGCACATCGCAGTACGTTCCTGCCGGCAGCGAGGTCTGGTAGGTGCGCGTGAGCGTCCCGCCCTCGTGGTTGATCGCCACAAAGCCCTTGTCGCCGCGCCCGAAGGCGATGGCGTCGTTGCCGTTGTCCCACCAGTTGGTGACCGCGGTGCCGCGCACGGTGTTGTGGAAGCCGACCATGCGGATGATCTCGGGCCACTTGTGCTGGCACTTCCAGCCTTCCTGCCAGCACGCGTTCACCGTGCCGCCGTTCGGCGGGCCGGCGTCGCGGTCGGTGAACTCGTAGCCGGAGTGCACATCCGGGGACCCGTACGGCCAGGCCAGCATGAAGACCCCTGCCAGGGTGTAGTTGGCGCCGTCCTTGTAGCTGAGGGTGTCGCCGCCCCGCTCGGTGTCGTGGTTGTCGACGAAGACGCCGGCCTGGCCGCTGGGCATGTACCCCCAGCCCTCGCCGAAGTTGTGCAGGTAGGCCAGCCGCTCGTCGTTGAAGACCCGCTTGAGGTCGCGGGCGTAGCGGAACTCCTGGGCGTCGCCGTTCTTCAGGTACTCGGTCGGCGAGACCGCCTCGCCGGCGCCGTAGATGGTCTCCTGCTTCCAGTAGACGTTCGGGTCGCTGAGCCGGGACTTGATCGCGGCCAGGTCATCGGCCGGTATGTGCTTGGCGGCGTCGATCCGGAAGCCGTCGACGCCCAGCGACAGCAGGTCGTTCAGATAACCGGCGATCCGGCCCCGGACGTAGTCCTCGCCGGTGTCCAGGTCGGCCAGTTCGACCAGCTCGCAGTGCTGGACATGCCAACGGTCCTGGTAGTTGCTGATGGGTACCTGGCAGTCGTCCATGTCCCAGACGGCATACGTGCCCGGGTAGTCGTACTTGGTGTACGACGATCCGCCGGTGCCCGTGCCGGAGTCCGACGCCATGTGGTTGATCACAGCGTCGGCGACCACCTTCACGCCTGCCGCATGACAGGCGTCGATCATGTTCTTGAAGGCGGTGCGGTCGCCGAGGCGTCCGGCGATCTTGTAGCTGACGGGCTGGTACGAGGTCCACCACTGGCTGCCCTGGATATGCTCCTGCGGCGGCGAGACCTGGACGTAGCCATAGCCCGCCGGGCCCAGGGTGTCCCGGCACTCACGGGCGACGGAGTCGAAGCGCCACTCGAACAGGACGGCGGTGACGTCCTTGTCCCCGGGCGGTGACGCCTGCGCCGGGGGCGCCACACCGGGCGCGGCGTACGCGACCGCCGCCCCCGCCGCGAGGGCGAAAGCGGCGGCCAGCGTCCTGCTGACAACACTGGCCATAGGTCCTCCTGTACTTCGGGGAGGTGTGCGTGACGGTCAGCCTCGTGAGGCAACGCGCCATGCCCGTAAGGCCATTGAGTGAAGGTTCTTGCAGCAAGACTTCAGCGGTCTGCCGTGAGCGAGACCGTACGAGCCTCAACCACCGGGGTCAACCCTCAGGCCACGAGCAGGTAACGAGCGGGAAATCACGTCGTTTCTTTTGTGCGAGTTCGCTGCAAGGTCTTTCGCAAGAGATTGCAGCCTGTTAGTTTCCTCGTCAGCCCGGGCCGCCTAGGGACAGGCGGCGCCCGAGTTCCTAGGGGACAGCTGGGGGGAGACCGCTCAGGACGACCGGGCCACTTAAATTCGAGGAGATCTCTATGCGTCGAGGCATATCGGTCGCCGCCGTGGCCGGCGTGCTGGCTCTCACGGCGACTGCGTGCGGTGGCAGCAGCGCCGACAGCGGAGGCGACGGGTCCAAGGCCGCGAAGGACCCTGGCAGCGTCTCCGGCTCCGTCACCTGGTGGGACACCTCCAATGAGGCGGAGGGCCCGGCGTACGACAAGCTGGTCAAGGACTTCGAGGCCAAGTACCCCAAGATCAAGGTCAAGAGAGTGCCGGTGTCCTTCGACGCCGCGGAGCAGAAGTTCAAGACCGCCGCGCAGTCCGGCAAGGGTGTGCCCGATGTGATGCGTACGGACGTGGGCTGGACGGCCGGCTTCGCCAATCTCGGCTACCTCCAGCCGCTGGACGGCACCCCGGCCCTGGACAACGCGGGCGACTTCCTCTCCGGCCCGATGTCCACTGCCAAGTACAAGGGGCAGACCGTCGGCGTACCGCAGGTCACCGACACCCTGGGGCTGCTCTACAACAAGGAGATCTTCAAGAAGGCGGGGATCAAGAAGGCCCCGGCCACCTGGGACGAGTTCATCCAGACCGCGAAGACCATCAAGAAGAAGACCGGGATCGCGGGCACCCAGCTCAACCCCGAGGGCTACTTCGCCCTGCCGTTCATCTACGGCGAGGGCGGCGACATGCTCGACGTCCCGGGCAAGGAGATCACGGTGAACTCCCCCGAGGCCGTCAAGGGCATGGAGACCGCGCTGGAGATGGTGAAGTCGGGCGTCTCCCTGAAGCCCGCCACCACCGACGGCTACGTCAACATGCAGACCGCGTTCAAGGACGGCAAGGTCGCCATGGTGATCAACGGCCCGTGGTCGACCGCGGAGGACTACACCGGCAAGGCATTCAAGGACAAGGCGAACCTGGGCATCGCACCGGTTCCCGCGGGCTCCAGCGGCAAGGCTGCGGCCCCGATCGGCGGCCACAACTACACGATCTACCGCGGCTCGAAGAGCCTGGACGCCGCCTATCTGTTCGTGAAGTTCATGTCCTCCGCCAAGAGCCAGGAGTACACCGCCACCAAGCTCGGCACGCTGCCCACCCGGAAGTCGGCCTACACCGCCGAGGTGACCTCTGACCCGGTGAAGAAGGCGTTCCAGGACGCGCTGGCGACCTCAAAGGCGCGCCCGGCCATCCCGGGTGTCGGTGACCTCTTCGTCGCCTTCGACCAGCACTACGTGAAGATCCTGCGCGGCCAGGACACCCCGAAGTCCGGGCTCGACTCCCTCGCGAAGGAGTGGCAGACGAAGCTGATCAAGGACTACAAGATCGTCGGCTAGTACGACTCTCCCCAGCGCGCCCGCTGGGAGAGGCCCCGGCTCGGCCGGCCGGAGGTCCGCCCCACTCGTGTGGGGCGGACTCACGCGCCCAGCCGGCCGAGCCGGTCCTGACACATCCCCCGTCCATCCGAAGAGAGCCGTGGAGTCATGACCACAGCCGTCACCGAGCCCAGCGCAGCGCAGGGGCGCGCGGGCCTGTTCACCAGGGCCAGGCGATCCTTCGACACCCACTGGTACGCCTGGGCGATGGTCCTGCCCGTGGTCGTGGTGCTGGCCGTGCTCGTCGGCTACCCGCTCGGCCGCGGCATCTTCCTGTCGTTCACCGACGCCAACGAGGCCAACATCGGCCGCACCATCGGGGATTTCCACGTCCCGGCGACGTACCGGTTCGTGGGCCTCGACAACTACTGGAACATCCTCTCCGGCAAGGAGGGGTCCTTCTATCCCCGGCTGACGTGGACGGTGATCTGGACCGCGAGCTGCGTGTTCCTGCACTACACGATCGGCCTGGGGCTGGCGATGCTGCTCAACCGCCCGGTCAAGGGGCGCTCCCTGTACCGGGTGCTGCTCATCCTGCCGTGGGCGGTCCCGGCCTTCGTCGCGGCCTTCGCCTGGAAGCTGATGTACAACAGCCAGAACGGCGTCTTCAACACCCTGCTCGGCAAGGTCGGCATCGGCCCGGTCGACTGGCTCGGCGACCCCACCATCCAGAAGCTCTCGGTCATCGCCGTCAACACCTGGCTGGGCGTGCCGTTCATGATGGTGGCGATCCTCGGCGGGCTGCAGGCCATCCCGCGCGAGCTGCACGAGGCCGCCGAGATGGACGGCGCCTCGCCCTGGCAGCGCTTTCGCCATGTCACCCTGCCCGGCCTGCGCCCGGTCAGCAGCACCGTCATCCTGCTGGGCATCATCTGGACCTTCAACATGTTCCCGATCATCTATCTGGTGATCGGTCAGGCCGGCGGCACCGAGAGCGAGATCCTGGTGACGTACGCCTACCGGCTCGCCTTCCAGGGCGTACGGGACTACGCGGGCTCCGCCTCGTACGGCATCGTCATCCTCTCCCTGCTGCTGGTCTTCTCCGTCTTCTACCGCAGGATGCTGAACCGTCAGGAGACCGTGCGATGAGCGCGATCAGCGATTCCCTCGAAACCTCCGCCCCGGCTCGTACGACAGCCGAGGCCGCCGGGCCGCGCGCCAGGGTGCGGCAGCGCGACGAGCGTTCACCGGCCGCCTCGCTCGTGCTGCACGCGCTGCTGGTGCTGGCCGGCGTGATCGCGCTGTTCCCGGTCGTCTTCATCCTGCTGGTGTCGCTGCGCGGCGAGAACGGCTGGACGCACCCGATGGAGATGTCCGGCTTCTCCCTGGCCAACTACGCCCATCTGCTGGGCCGGACGGAGTTCCTGACCTGGATGGGGAACTCGCTGGTGGTCGCGGGCGGCACCACCCTGGTCGGCGTCACCATCGCGGCCAGCGCCGGGTACGCCGTCTCCCGGATGCGCTTCCCCGGCCACGCCCCGCTGATGTGGTCCTTCCTGCTGTTCCAGATGTTCCCGGTGGCCGTGCTGATCGTGCCGCTCTACAACATCCTCGGGCAGCTGGGCCTGCTGGACTCCTACGGCGGTCTCATCCTCACCTACTGCTCGGTGTCCGTACCGTTCTGCGCCTGGATGCTCAAGGGCTACTTCGACACCGTGCCCGCCGAGATCGACGAGGCGGGCCGGGTCGACGGCCTCACCCCGTTCGGCACCTTCTGGCGGCTGATCATCCCGCTGGCCCGGCCGGGGCTGGCGGTCACCGCCTTCTACTCCTTCATCACCGCCTGGAGCGAAGTCGCCTTCGCCACTCAGTTCATGTCGAGCGAGGAGAACTACACCCTGGCCGTCGGTCTGCAGACGTTCATCGGCCCGCACCGCGCCGAGTGGGGACTGATGACGGCCGCCTCCGTGCTGATCACCATCCCCGCCGGGCTGATGTTCTTCCTCGCCCAGAAGCACCTGGTCACCGGACTGACCGCGGGCGGCACCAAGGGTTGACCTCCGACACCGGCCGACGCACGCCGCGTTGACCTCATAACGACGATCTTCGCATCTGACGCCCCATGGCTGGGCCCACCCGATAGGGACGCATCATGACCCAGGAACTCGCGCCTTCCCGCCACGAAACGTCAGCCGCCGAAACCGCTGGCTGGTGGCGCAGTGCCGTCATCTACCAGGTGTACGTGCGCTCGTTCGCGGACAGCGACGGCGACGGCATCGGCGATCTGCGTGGCATCCGTCAGCGGCTGCCGCACCTGGCCGACCTGGGTGTGGACGCCCTGTGGCTGACGCCCTTCTACGCCTCGCCGCAGGCCGACGGCGGGTACGACGTCGCCGACTACCGGGCCGTGGACCCGCTGTTCGGCGATCTGTCGGACGCGGACGACCTGGTGCGCACGGCCCATGAGCTGGGTCTGCGGGTGATCGTGGACATCGTCCCGAACCACACGTCGGACCAGCACGTGTGGTTCCAGGCCGCGCTCGCGGAGGGGGCGGGCGCGGCCTCCCGGGACCGCTACCACTTCCGGCCGGGCCGGGGCAGCGGCGGCGAGCTGCCGCCCAACGACTGGGAGTCGGTCTTCGGCGGGCCGGCCTGGACCCGTACGGCCGAGCCGGACGGCACCCCCGGCGAGTGGTATCTGCACCTCTTCGCGCCCGAGCAGCCCGACCTCAACTGGGACAACGAGGAGGTGCGGGAGGAGTTCGACTCCATCCTGCGGTTCTGGCTGGACCTGGGCGTCGACGGCTTCCGCATCGATGTCGCGCACGGGATGGTCAAGGCGGCGGGCCTGCCGGACATCGGCCGCAAGGAGCAGGCGAAGCTGATCGGCGCGCAGGTGCTGCCGTTCTTCGACCAGGACGGGGTGCACGAGATCCACCGCTCCTGGCGCAAGCTGCTGGACGCCTACGGCAAGGCCCGCGGCAAGGAGGTGATCGGCGTGGCCGAGGCGTGGGCGCCGTCCGCGGAGCGGCTGGCGCTGTACGTACGGCCCGACGAGCTGCACCAGGCCTTCAACTTCCACTTCCTCAACTGCCCGTGGGACGCTACCGCGATGCGCAGCGTGATCGACGAGTCGCTGGCCGCGACCGCCTCCGTGGGCGCGCCCCCCACCTGGGTGCTGTCCAACCACGACGTGGTCCGGCACACCACCCGCTACGGGGACGGGGAGCTGGGCCTGCGCCGGGCCCGGGCCGCGGCGCTGCTGATGCTGGCCCTGCCCGGGTCGACGTACATCTACCAGGGCGAGGAGCTGGGTCTGCCGGAGGTGGTGGACCTGCCGGACGAGGTGCGCCAGGACCCCGCGTTCTTCCGCGGAAACGACGAGGCGGCGCTGGGGGTCCCCCCTGAGGTAGCTGGGGGAGCCTCGGATGAGGGTGGTGGTGGCCGACGGGCGGCAGGCCAGGACGGCACCCGCGACGGCTGCCGGGTGCCGATCCCGTGGTCCGGTGACGAGCCGCCGTACGGCTTCGGTCCCGGCGGCAGTTGGCTGCCGCAGCCGGCGCAGTGGAAGCAGCTGTCGGTCGAGGCGCAGTCGGGGGACCCGCGCTCCACCCTGGAGCTGTACCGCTCGGCGGTGGCGCTGCGCCGGCAGCTGCCGGGGCTGGGCGACGGCCCGATGTCATGGCTGGACGCGCCGGAGGGGGTGCTGGCGATCTCCCGGCCGGGGTTCGTGTGCACGCTCAACACGCTGGGCCGAGAGGTCGAACTGCCGGTTCCTGGGCGGCCGGTGCTCTCCACCGCGGCCCTTGAGTTCAGTGGGGGGACTGTCCGCATTCCGGCCGATTCCTGTGTGTGGTGGGCAGCCTGACATGCGACCGGTACAGTCCAATCCTGTGACCGCACGGCTAGCTGACATCGCAGCTCAGGCGGGGGTCAGCGAAGCGACGGTCAGCCGGGTGCTCAATGGCAAGCCCGGCGTCGCCGCGACCACCCGCCAGTCCGTGCTGGCCGCGCTCGATGTGCTCGGGTACGAGCGGCCGGTGCGGTTGCGGCAGCGCAGCGCCGGCCTGGTCGGGCTGATCACCCCGGAGCTGGAGAACCCGATCTTTCCGGCGTTCGCCCAGGTCATCGGGCAGGCGCTGACCCGTCAGGGGTACACGCCGGTGCTGGCCACCCAGACCCCGGGCGGCTCCACCGAGGATGAGCTGACGGAGATGCTGGTGGACCGCGGGGTCGCCGGGATCATCTTCGTCTCCGGGCTGCACGCCGACACCTCCGCCGATATGCAGCGGTACGAGGTATTGCGCGGCCAGGGCGTGCCGTTCGTGCTCATCAATGGCTTCTCACCGAAGGTGCAGGCGCCGTTCGTGTCACCCGACGACCGGGCGGCGATGCGGCTGGCGGTCACCCATCTCGCGGCGCTGGGCCACGAGCGGATTGGGCTCGCGCTGGGCCCGAAGCGGTTCGTCCCGGTGCAGCGGAAGATAGAAGGCTTCGTGTACAGCATGGGCGAGCTGCTGGGGTTGGCGCCGGAGGAGGCCGAAGAGCTCGTGCAGCACTCGCTGTACACGCTGGAGGGCGGCCAGGCGGCGGCCTCGGCGCTCATCGACCGGGGCTGCACGGCGGTGGTGTGCGCGAGCGACATGATGGCGCTCGGCGCGATCCGGGCCGTACGGCAGCACGGCCTGGAGGTGCCCGGCGATGTGTCGGTGGTCGGCTTCGACGACTCGCCGCTGATCGCGTTCACCGATCCCCCGCTGACGACGATTCGGCAGCCGGTGCATGCGATGGGGCAGGCTGCGGTGGGGGCGCTGCTGGAGGAGATCGGCGGCACCCCCGCCCCGCACAGCGAGTTCGTCTTCCTCCCGGAGTTGGTCGTTCGCGGTTCAACAGCGGCTGGTCCCAAGGGGCAGCAGCCGGCCTCCAGGCGTAGCGTGGCTGGAGAAGACCTGTCCGGCAGGTGATCTGCAGGAGGCCTCCATCTGGCAGACTGTCTCGCTATGGGTGAACAGATTGTGAGGACTCTGGAAGGCCGGACGGCCGCCCCGTCACCCATCGAGGAGCGCGCACCCCGCCCCGCGTCAAGCCGGCCCGTACTGGCGCGGCTGCGGGCCCCTCGCCAGCCACGCGTGTGGTTCGAGATCCTGCTCATCGGCGTGAGTTACTGGACGTACTCCCTGATCCGTAACGCTGTTCCGGAGCAGAAAGCTGACGCCCTGCGCAATGCCGACTGGGTCTGGCGCGCGGAGGCGCTGCTGGGAATCGCCGTGGAGAAAACGGTCAACCACGCTGTGAACTCGGTCAACTGGCTGATCGTCGGCATGAACTACTATTACGCGACACTGCACTTCATCGTGACGATCGGAGTGCTGGTGTGGCTCTACCACTGGCATCCGGGGCGTTACGCGGCGACGCGTCTGGTGCTGTTCTCGACCACGGGGGTCGCGCTGCTCGGCTACTACCTCTATCCGCTCGCGCCGCCCCGGCTGATGGCGGGCGGGCACTTCATCGACACGGTGCTGGTGCATGAGACGTGGGGCTCGATGGCGTCGGGCAACCTCGCCACCGTGTCGAACCAGTACGCGGCGATGCCGTCGATGCACATCGGCTGGTCGGTATGGTGCGGGATCACGATCGTGGTGCTGTCGCGGGCGGTGTGGGTGAAGGTGCTGGGCGTGCTCTACCCGGCCACCACGCTGGTGGTGATCGTCGCGACGGCGAACCATTTCTGGCTGGATGCGGTGGGGGGCGTGCTCTGCCTGTCCGCGGGTTTCGCGCTGTCCTCCGCCTGGTACGGCTCGGTCGCCTACCGGCTCCCGCGCCATGTCGCGGCCCGCCACCCGGCCCTCGACCGAGCGGCGTAACGGTACTGCCTCCGGCACGGTTTCCCCACTGCCGCGCGCCTGCCTGACTGCCTCCGGCACGGTTCCCCACTGCCCCGCGCCTGCCTGACTGCCTCCGGCACGGTTCCCCACTGCCCCGCGCCTGCCTGACTGCCTCCGGCACGGTTCCCCACTGCCCCGCGCCTGCCTGACTGCCTCCGGCACGGTTTCCCCCACTCACCCGCGCGTCTGCGCCGCGGGCGCTTTCCCGCGCTCCGCGCGGGGTCTGCCCGCCCACCCACCCCTTCATCAGGAACCCCAGCCCCAAGGGCGGGTTCACCCGCCCTTGGGGTGGGCGGGCGGGTGGGTGGGAGAGCGCGTGCCGAGGCGCGCAAGCAACAGGGCGCTGGCCCCTCCCGCGGAGGCCCCCGGCCTGATCCAAGGGCGGGGTGATTCGCCCG
Source organism: Streptomyces sp. HSS9-12 (assembly GCF_054963655.1). Lineage (NCBI taxonomy): Bacteria > Bacillati > Actinomycetota > Actinomycetes > Kitasatosporales > Streptomycetaceae > Streptomyces > Streptomyces sp. HSS9-12. Next base: position 51,022 of record NZ_JBUEGC010000028.1, read on the forward strand.
TTGGCCGGGGATGAGATTCGCCCCTGACAAGGGGCGGGCGGGTGGGAAGAACCGCACGCCGCAGGCGCACCAAGGCGAATACGCGCCACGTGCTGAAGTGGGCCACGGCGCGGGGGCAGGGCCCCCGCTTTGGGGACCGAGGTTCGCCCCTGACAAAGGGGCGAGCCAGTCGGAAAGCAGCACGCCGCAGGCGCACCAAGGCGAACACGCGCCACATGCTGAACGGGACCGCGGCGCGGGGGCAGGGCCCCCGCTTCACGCCTGAGCCGGCGGCTCAGGCGTGCTCGCGCCAGCGGTTGGTGATCGGCAGCCGCCGGTCCTTGCCGAAGATCTTGGCGGAGATCTTCGTCCCCGGCGGGTACTGCCGCCGTTTGTACTCCGCCGTGTCGACCATCCGTATCACCCGCGCCACCAGTTCCGGATCAAAGCCGAGCCCGACGATCGACTCCCGCCCCTGGTCCTGATCGACGTACAGCTCCAGGACCTTGTCCAGCACGTCGTAGTCCGGCAGCGAGTCCGTGTCCTTCTGGCCCGGCCGCAGCTCGGCGCTCGGCGGCTTGATGATCGAGTTCTCCGGGATCGGCGGGACCTGGCCGCGCTCCTCCGCCGCCTTGTTCCGCCACTTCGCGAGGCGGAACACCGACGTCTTGTAGACGTCCTTGATCGGGGCGTACGCGCCGACCGAGTCGCCGTACAGCGTGGAGTAGCCCACCGCCAGCTCCGACTTGTTGCCCGGGGCGAGGACGATGTGGCCCTCCTGGTTGGAGATGGCCATCAGCAGCGTGCCGCGCAGCCGCGACTGGAGGTTCTCCTCGGCGAGGCCCGTCAGGTGCAGCGACTCCATATAGGCGTCGAACATCGGGGCGATCGAGACCGTACGGAAGTTCAGCCCGGTGCGGCGCGCCAGCTCGGCCGCATCCTCCTTGGAGTGCTCGGAGGAGTAGCGCGACGGCATCGAGACGCCGTACACGTTCTGCGCGCCGACCGCGTCGCACGCGATGGCGGCGACCAGCGACGAGTCGATGCCGCCGGACAGCCCGATCAGCACGCTGCGGAAGCCGTTCTTGGCGACGTACGCGCGCAGGCCGACGACCAGCGCGCTGTAGACCTCCTCGTGGTCCTCGAGCCGCTTGGCGTAGCCGCCGGTGAACTCGGGCTCGTACGGCGGGAGCGGGTCGGCGGACAGCGTCACGTGGTCGACGATCAGTCCGTCGTCCACGGTCCCGGACGGCACGGACCCGGCCGCGGGCAGGTCGAGGTCGACCAGTACGCAGCCCTCCTCGAACTGTGGGGCCCGCGCGATCACCTCGCCGTCGCGGTCGACGACGATCGAGTCGCCGTCGAAGACCAGCTCGTCCTGCCCGCCGATCATCGCCAGGTAGGCAGTGGTGCAGCCGGCCTCCTGGGCGCGCTTGCGGACCAGCTCCAGCCGGGTGTCGTCCTTCTCGCGCTCGTAGGGGGACGCGTTGATGGAGAGCAGCAGCCCGGCGCCCACGCTCCGGGCGGCGGGCACCCGGCCGCCGTCCTGCCACAGGTCCTCGCAGATGGCGAGCGCTACATCGACGCCGTGCAGCCGCACCACGGGCATGGTCTCGCCCGGTACGAAGTAGCGGAACTCGTCGAACACGCCGTAGTTGGGCAGGTGGTGCTTGGCGAAGGTCAGCGTGATCTCGCCGTGGTGCAGCACGGCCGCGGCGTTCTGCGGGGCGCCGGCGGGCTGGCCGTAGCGGGGCTGGGCCTTCTCGCAGCGGTCGAGGTAGCCGACGACCACGGGGAGCTCGCCGAAACCTTCCTCCGCCAGCCGCACCGCGAGCGCGCGCAGGGCGGACCGGGACGCCTCGACGAACGAGGTGCGCAGGGCGAGATCCTCGACGGGGTAGCCGGTCAGCGCCATCTCGGGGAACGCCACCAGGTGGGCCCCCTGCTCGGCGGAGTGCCGGGTCCAGTACATGATCGCCTCGGCGTTCCCGGCGAGATCGCCGACGGTCGAGTCGATCTGATTCAAGGCGAGACGAAGTTGAGGCACGCGGTCAGTGTAATCGTCTGTCTGACGCGATGTGATCTGGGAGCCAGTGGCAGGCCCCACACCTGTCCCCGCACACCCCGCGCGGCGCCCAATCGCGCCTGCCCGTCCCGTGCAGGCGCCCGCCCGCCCCGTGCAGGGGGACGAGCGGGCGGTTTCTCCGGAAGCGCCGGCCCTAACGGCTGTAGCCGAGGATGGCCATCATGCCCGCCTCGGAGTGGTAGACGTTGTGGCAGTGGAACATCCACAACCCCGGATTGTCCGCGTCGAAGTCGACCTTCAGCTCCTGTCCCGGCAGCAGGATCGTGGTGTCCTTCCGTGCCCCGCCGTTCGGCAGGGCGAAGGTGTGGCCGTGCAGATGCATGGGATGCCACATGTGTGTGCGGTTGACCAGGGACAGCCGGACCCGTTCGCCCGCGCGGACGGCATAGCGGACCGCCGGGTCGTATTTCTTGCGGTTGATCGCCCAGTCGTAGTCCTCCATCGAGCCGGTGAGCCGGAGCCTGATGGTGCGGTCCGGGGTGCGGGCCCCCAGGCGGCAGACCGGGGCGGCGGTCAGCCGGCCCGCCCAGAGGAGCTTCCCGTCCAGCTCCCCCGGGCGTGCGGAGCCGGGGGGCGCGGCGCCGCCGCCCGTACGCAGGACCGCCATCGCCGCCCGGTTCTTGCCCTCGGCGAGCGCCGTCAGCGGGAAGGTGCCGCTCTTGGCGGTGACCAGGACGTCGTAACGCTCCCCCATGGCCAGCAGCAGGGTGTCCGCCGCCTTGTGCTCGACGGGGTAGCCGTCGGTGTGCGTCACGGTCATCTTGTGGCCGCCGAGGGCGACGCGGAAGGGAGTGTCGCCGCTGGCGTTGATGAAGCGGATACGGATGCGGTCGCCGGGCTGGGCGCGGAAGGTCCGCGGGGCGTCGGCTGTGCGCCCGTTGATCAGGTAGTACGGGTAGGCGACGTCACCCGCCTCGCCCCGGAGCAGCCTGCTGTCCGATCCCTTGAGCACCCGGGACGGCCCGGAAGACCGCCGGACCGGCGAGGTCTGGGGGCTCGCCGACGTGCCGCTCATGTCATGGCCCTTGTGGTCCATGCCGCCCCTGCCCTGGGTGAGCTCGGCCAGCACGTCATCCGGTGTGCTGCCGTCGACCCCGTCGACCCAGTCGTCCAGTACCACCAGCCACTCCTTGTCGTAGGAAAGCGGCTCTTTCGGGTCGTCGATGATCAGCGGTGCGTACAGTCCGCGGTCCAGTTGCACGCTCCCGTGCGGGTGCAGCCAGTACGTTCCGGCGTGCGGGACCGCGAAGCGGTAGTCGAAGGCCGCTCCGGCCTTGATCGACTTCTGGGTCACGCCCGGAACGCCGTCCATGTCGTTGCGCAGCCGCAGTCCGTGCCAGTGGACGGTGGTGGCCTCTGGCAGATGGTTGGCGACGGTGACATCAAGCGTCTCGCCGGCGGTGGCACGGATCGCCTGGCCCGGCAGCTGGTCGCCGTACGCCCAGGACTTGACCGTCACCCCGCCCAGGTCGAGCCGGGTCTCGACGGCCGTGAGCTTCACCTTGCGTACGGGACCGCTCTGCGCCGCTGCACGCTTCGCTTCGGCGGCGGCCACCTCCCTGCCGTCGGGGGTGACGAATCCTTTGGGGGCGGCGGGCGGGCCGCCGTGGCCGGAATGGTCGATGGCGCTGCTGGGGGAGGGGGAACAGGCGGCGAGCAGGGTGCCGCCTGTGGCGGCGATTCCCGCTCCGAGCACAGCACGGCGGGTTGGCCTGGGCATGGCTGAATGCACCTCATATCGGTGTCCTGCGGGGAAGGGGGATGCGGTTGCCGCGCCGGGGCGGCATGGGCCGCCCTATATCCGCAGCACCGAGAACCGCGTGCGCAGGATCCTCAGCTCCCGCGATGCGCCCGGCCGACGGGCGTGGGAGTGCCGCGCGCGGGCGGCGGGGAGGGCGTCGGCGGGCCGGAGCGAAAGGACTCCGCGGGCCAGCAGCGCCACGGCCCAGGCGCCCAGTACGGCGAGGCAGACCGCCAGCGGGTCCGGCCCGCCGTCCAGCACCGGATCGTCGGCGCGGAACCCGCCCGGCACCGCGAGTACGACCGGTGCGGCGGGCGCGCCGTGTCCTGTGGCGCGGGTGGCGAGAAAGGAGCGGACCGGAGGATACGCAGAGCCGTGCTCCGCGGGATGGCCGAGGGCGTGCATCGTGACGACGCCCATGACCAGCGCGGCGCACAGCAGCAGCCGGCCGGCCCAGGCGACCACCCTCCGCGGCCCGTGCATAGCCACCTCCGCACCGCGTCCGCTGGTCAACGACGGTGGCCACATTACCCAGGAGGGGTATAACTACCCGCTCAGCGCCAGGACCTGCGGCGTGTTGACCCTCCGGTCGGCGGACGGCCGGAGCGGCGGGAGCACGCGGTCCGGTGGAAGCTGGAGCCATGACCCGCGTGCCCGTGCCTGTGCCCGGCCGCATCCTCCGTATCGGCGGCGTACCGACGCACGTGCTGCGCGAGGGCGAAGGCCCCGTCTGCGTACTCAGCGGCGGTGCGGGCAGCAGCTGGTTCGACTGGGACGCCGTAGCGCCTCTGCTGACTCCGTACCGTACGGTGGTCCGCTTCGACCGGCCCGGCCTCGGCCTCAGCGCCCCTCCCGTCGCTCTTCCCACGGCGGAAGGAGAGGCCGGACGGATCCTGGGCGTCCTCGACGCGCTCGGGCTGGGCGGCCCGTGCACGCTCGTCGGCCATTCGCTGGCCGGCCTGCACGCCGAGGCGTTCGCCCGGCTGCACCCCGACCGCACCCGGCGGCTGGTCCTCATTGACGGCAGCAGCATCGCCGGGGCCCGAGGAGACGACCCGCGCCGGCCGATCGCGCCGGGGCTGCGGATCGCCGCCGCCCGCCTGCTCGGGGCGGGCCTGGCGGCGGCCGGACTGCCCCGCGCGCTGGGCCGGACGGTACGCCGCCGCACCGTGCGCGCCGGGACCGTACGCCACTGCGACCCGGCCCCGGAGGCATGCGTACGCCACTGCTACCGCACCAGCCGGATGCTGCGCGCCGGGCTGCTGGAGAACGCATCCGCCCCGATCCTGGCCGCGGAGGTGGCCGCCCTGCGCGCCCGGCACCCGCTGCCGCACATCCCGGTCACGGTGCTGGTGGCGTACGGCGCCCGCGACTCGCCGTACGAGCTGCACCGGCTCGACCGGGGGCGCCGGCTCGCCGCCACGCTCGACGGCGCCGACTTCCGTATCTCCGCCCCCGCCGGCCGTCTGCTGATGCTCGACGACCCCGCGGCCATTGCCCGGGCCGTGCTCGCACATGATCGGGACGCCACCCGCCTGGGCTCAAATGGCCCTGAGGACCTAGCCTGAGCATGGGCCCGGAAAGGGCGGGTGGCAGGCGTGAAACGCGCTGGAAACCCCGTCAGGTGATACTCGGTCCCACCAGGTCACCGGCACCCCCCAAGCGGCCGAGCAAGCCGTCCCACCTGCGAGGATAGGAATCATGGATAAGCAGCAGGAGTTCGTGCTCCGGACGCTCGAAGAGCGCGACATCCGCTTCGTGCGCCTGTGGTTCACCGATGTGCTCGGCTTCCTCAAGTCGGTCGCTGTGGCGCCGGCGGAGCTCGAGCAGGCCTTTGACGAAGGCATCGGCTTCGACGGCTCGGCCATCGAGGGCTTCGCCCGGGTATACGAGTCGGACATGATCGCCAAGCCGGACCCGGGCACCTTCCAGATACTGCCCTGGCGCGCCGAATCCCCCGGCACGGCCCGGATGTTCTGCGACATCCTCATGCCCGACGGCTCCCCGTCGTACGCCGACCCGCGGTATGTCCTCAAGCGCATCCTCGCCAAGACCTCGGACCTGGGGTTCACCTTCTACACCCACCCCGAGATCGAGTTCTTCCTGCTCAAGGACAAGCCGGACGACGGCCGCCGGCCGGTGCCCGCCGACTCCTCCGGCTACTTCGACCACACGCCGCAGAACGTCGGCATGGACTTCCGCCGCCAGGCCATCACCATGCTCGAGTCCATGGGCATCTCGGTGGAGTTCTCCCACCACGAGGGAGCGCCGGGCCAGCAGGAGATCGACCTGCGGTACGCGGACGCGCTGTCCACAGCCGACAACATCATGACCTTCCGGCTGATCATGAAGCAGGTGGCGCTCGAGCAGGGCGTCCACGCGACGTTCATGCCGAAACCGTTCTCCGAGCACCCCGGCTCGGGCATGCACACCCACCTGTCCCTCTTCGAGGGCGACCGCAACGCCTTCCACGAGTCCGGCGCCGAGTACCAGCTCTCCAAGGTCGGTCGGTCCTTCATCGCGGGCCTGCTCCGGCACGCGGGTGAGATCTCCGCCGTCACCAACCAGTGGGTGAACTCCTACAAGCGGATCTGGGGCGGCGCGAACCGCCCGGCCGGCGCGGGCGGCGAGGCGCCGTCGTACATCTGCTGGGGCCACAACAACCGCTCGGCCCTGATCCGCGTTCCGATGTACAAGCCGGGCAAGACGGGCTCGACGCGCATCGAGGTCCGGTCCCTGGACTCCGGCGCCAACCCGTACCTCGCCTACGCGGCGCTGCTCGCCGCCGGCCTCAAGGGCATCGAGGAGGGCTACGAGCTGCCGCCCGGTGCCGAGGACGACGTCTGGGCGCTGTCCGACTCCGAGCGCCGCTCGCTGGGCATCGAGCCGCTGCCGCAGAACCTGGGCGAGGCGATCGCGCTCATGGAGCGCAGTGAGCTGGTCGCCGAGACGCTCGGGGAGCACGTCTTCGACTTCTTCCTGCGCAACAAGAAGCAGGAGTGGGAGTCCTACCGCTCCGAGGTCACGGCCTTCGAGCTGAAGACGCTGCTGCCGGTGCTGTAAGGGTCCCGATAGAGGGGCGGGCGGGTGTGGACCGATCCCGGCGCGAAGCGCCGGGAAGGTCCCGCCCGGACAGAGTGGCCCGCTGGGCCGGGCCGCGGGCGGGGCCGCCGGGCGGATAGGCTCGCAGGGCGGATCGTCGCTGCGCGGAGAGGCGGTGCATGGTGCTGCACGGAGGACGACGGGACAGCCGGTTCTCCCGGCTGCTGCGCCACGGATTCACCGATCCCGCGGCGGCCGACCGGCTCCTGGACACGCCGGCCCTGTCGAGCGTCCGCAGCGATCCGATGCTGCTCGACGCCCTCGGCGCCACCGCCGACCCCGACCTCGCCCTGCGCGGTCTCGTACGCCTTGTCGAAGCGCTGTCCGCGCCGGACGGTGAGCACAGCGGCGAGGCGCAGGCCCTGCTCTCCACTCTGATCACCTCCAAGCCGCTGCGCGACCGGCTGCTCGGGGTGCTCGGCGCGTCAGAGGCGCTCGTCGACCACCTCGCACGCCACCCGCTGGACTGGCACGCCCTGGTGACGTACGAGTCCACCGATCTCCACCCGGGCCTCGAGGACTTCGAGCGGGGGCTCGCCGGCGCCCGCGACCCCGACTCGCTGCGGGTCGCCTACCGCCGCTGCCTGCTGACCATCGCCGCCCGCGACGTGTGCGGGACGATAGACCTCGCCGAGACCGCCGCCGAGCTGGCCGACCTGGCCACCGCCACCCTGCGGGCGGCCCTCGCCATCGCCGAGGCGCAGGCGCCGGGGGATGCCGCCGCCTGCCGGCTGGCCGTGATCGCCATGGGCAAGTGCGGCGGCTACGAGCTCAACTACGTCTCGGACGTGGACGTCATCTTCGTCGCGGAGCCCGCCGACGGCACGGACGAGAGCAAGGCCCTGCAGGCCGCCACCCGCCTCGCCTCGCACATGATGCGGATCTGCTCCGACACCACCGTCGAGGGCACCATCTGGCCCGTCGACGCCAACCTCCGCCCCGAGGGCCGCAACGGCCCGCTGGTACGGACCCTCTCCAGCCATCTGGCCTACTACCAGCGGTGGGCCAAGACCTGGGAGTTCCAGGCGCTGCTCAAGGCCCGGCCGGTGGCCGGCGACGCCGACCTGGGCCAGGCGTACGTGGACGCCGTCGCGCCCATGGTCTGGCAGGCCGCCGAGCGCGAGAACTTCGTCACCGACGTGCAGGAGATGCGCCGCCGCGTCGAGGCCAACATTCCCGCCGCGCAGGTCGAACGGGAGCTGAAGCTGGGCCCAGGAGGCCTGCGCGACGTGGAGTTCGCCGTCCAGCTGCTCCAACTGGTCCACGGCCGCCACGACGCGTCCCTGCGCAGCGGTACGACCCTGGACGCGCTGGCCGCGCTGGCCGCCGGGGGCTACGTCGGCCGCGCTGACGCCGCCGCGCTCGACGCCGCCTACCGGTTCCTGCGCTCCATGGAGCACCGCATCCAGCTGTACCGGCTGCGCCGCACCCATCTGGTCCCGGAGGAGGAGGCCGATCTGCGCCGCCTCGGCCGCTCGCTGGGCCGTACATACCAGTGGCCCGCCCACGTGGAGCCGGTGGCCCAGCTGAACCAGGAGTGGCGACGGCACGCGCGCGAGGTGCGGCGGCTGCACGAGAAGCTGTTCTACCGGCCGCTGCTGGACGCCGTGGCACAGCTGGAGCCCGGCGAGGTGCGGCTCAGCACGGAGGCGGCGCGCCAGCGGCTCGAAGCGCTCGGCTACGCGGACCCGGCCGCGGCCCTGCGCCACCTGGAGGCCCTGGCGTCGGGAGTGACCCGCAGGGCCGCCATCCAGCGCACCCTGCTGCCCGTCCTGCTCGGCTGGTTCGCGGACTCGGCCGACCCCGACGCGGGGCTGCTGAACTTCCGCAAGGTCTCCGACGCGCTCGGCAAGACGCCCTGGTATCTGCGGCTGCTGCGGGACGAGGGGGTGGCGGCCGAGAACCTGGCGCGGGTGCTGTCCGCTGGGCGGTTCGCCCCGGACCTGCTGATGCGCGCCCCCGAAGCGGTCGCGCTGCTCGGCGACCCCGAGGGCCTGAAGCCGCGCGACCGGGCGCACCTCGAGCAGGAGGTACTCGCCGCGGTGGGCAGGGCCGACGGGCCCGAGCAGGCGGTCGCGGCAGCCCGTGGAGTGCGGCGCCGGGAGCTGTTCCGGACGGCCGCGGCCGACATCGTGGGGGCATACGGCGCGGAGGGCGCCGCCGAGGAGGGCACGTTCTCCTGCGCCGGCAGCCATGCGGTGGACGTCGTCGGGGCGGCGATCTCCGACCTGAACGCCGCGACGATCGCGGGCGCCCTGCGGGCCGCGGTCCGCGCCCGGTGGGGCGATGAACTGCCCACCCGCTTCGCGGTCATCGGCATGGGCCGCTTCGGCGGCCACGAGCAGAGCTACGGCTCCGACGCCGATGTGCTGTTCGTCCACGAGCCGCGCGAGGGCGTGGACGAACACGAGGCGGCGCGGGCCGCGTTCGCCGTCGCCAACGAGATGCGCCGGCTGCTCCAGCTGCCCACCGCCGACCCGCCGCTGCTCATCGACGCCGACCTGCGGCCCGAGGGCAAGAGCGGCCCGCTGGTGCGCACGCTCGGCTCGTACGCCGCCTACTACCGGCGCTGGTCGCTGGTGTGGGAGAGCCAGGCGCTGCTGCGCGCGGAGCCGGTCGCCGGTGACCCGGAGCTCGGGGCGAAGTTCATCGAGCTCATCGACCCGCTGCGGTACCCGCCGGAGGGGCTGGGCGAGGACGCCGTCCGCGAGATCCGGCGGCTGAAGGCACGGATGGAGTCCGAGCGGCTGCCGCGCGGCGCGGACCGGACCATGCACACCAAGCTGGGCCGCGGCGGTCTGTCGGACGTCGAGTGGACGGTGCAGCTGCTGCAGATGCGGCACGGCTGGGCGGAGCCGGGGCTGCGCACCACCCGTACCCGGGAGGCTCTGGCGGCGGCGCACGCGGCGGAGCTGATCGGTACGGAGGAGGCCCAGATCCTCGACGAGGCGTGGGTGCTGGCGACGCGGGTGCGCAACGCAGTGATGCTGGTGCGCGGGCGGGCGGGCGACACGTTTCCGTCGGACGGCCGGGAGCTGGCCGCGGTCGGGCGCTACCTGGGCTACGAGCCGGGGCACGTCGGCCAGATGCTCGACGACTACCGCCGCGTCACACGCCGGGCGCGTGCGGTGGTGGAAGACCTGTTCTACGGGGCCTAGTGCCGCGGCCCCTCAGAACCTGACCGTCGCCGCGATCGGCAGGTGGTCGCTGCTGGTCCGCGGCAGCGTCCACGACGACACCGGCTCCAACCCCCGCACCATGATCTGGTCGATCCGCGTCATCGGGAACGACGCCGGCCAGCTGAAGCCGAAGCCGTCGCCGGCCGCGCCCTGCGTGGACCGCATCTGCGAGGTGACCGGGGCCAGCGCACGGTCGTTCATCGTGCCGTTGAGATCGCCGAGGAGCACGACCCGGTCCAGCTTCTCGGCGGCGATGGCCTGCCCGAGCGCCTCCGCACTGTCATCCCGCTGCCCGGCGGTGAAGCCCGCCTTGACCTTCACCCGCACCGACGGCAGATGCGCGACGACCACCCCCACCGGACCGTCCGGGGTCCGGACCGTACTGCGCAGCGCCCGCGTCCAGCCCAGCTTGATGTCGACCGGGCGGGTGTCGCTCAGCGGGTACTTGCTCCAGACCCCGACCGTGCCCTGCATCGCGTGGTACGGGTAGCTGCCCCGCATGGCCTTCTCGTACGCCGGGGCGGCGGCGCCCGCCAGCTCCTCCAGCGCGACGACGTCCGCTCCGGAGGCCGCCAGATCGTGCACGGTGCCCGACGGGTCGGAGTTCTCGGCGCTGACGTTGTGGGTGGCCACCGTAAGGCCGGCCGCACCGCTTCCGGACTTGTCGGTGACCAGTCCGCCGAACAGATTGAGCCAGACAGCGGTGGGCAGCAGCAGGGCCACGAGCGCGGTGGCCGAGCGGCGCAGCAGCGCGCACAGCAGCAGCACCGGGATGCCCACCAGGCCCAGCCACGGCAGGAAGGTCTCCAGCAGGCTGCCGAGGTTGCCGACGCTGTTCGGGACCTGGGCATGGAAGATCATCAGCGCGGTGAGCACCAGGGCCCACAGCGCCAGCAGGATCCCGCGCCGCCACACCCCGGTGCCGAGCGGCCCGCCCAGCCGGCGTCGGGGCCCGGATCCGGTTCGCTCGCGGGTTCCCGGCCCGCCTCGCCCCGTCCGCGTCCTGTACGCCTGCGCCATGTGCCGTTCCTCGCTGCTGCCTGCACGCCGATTCCCCGCCCTCGCACCCTAGGTGATGACCGGCGGGTTTCCACGACCGCTCGGGGCGGCCGGTCCGGTGACGAGGACGAACGGCGCGGCGGCGCGGGTTCCGGCACTGACCGGCTGATGATCCACTGTGACAGAAACAGAACAATCAGGCCCGGCGACCCGGCCCGTCAGCGGGGCGCGCCCCTTCCAGGACCGTGTCGACGATCTGCTCGGCCAGGCCTTCGGACAGTTCGGTCCACTCGTGCAGCACCGCACGGCTGAGCATCGGCCCGACGAAGAGGTCGGCGAGGAGCTGGATGTCGCGGTCGGCGCGTATCTCGCCCGTGGCGACCCCGCGCCGCAGCACGCCGAGCACCAGCTCGCGCCGCGCCTGGACCACGGTGTCGTGGTACTCCCGCCACAGCGCCGGCTGCGCCTGGACATGGGCGACGACGGCGCGCAGCAGCGCCGAGTGGCGCTTGGCCAGGCCCCGCTGCCGCAGGAACTCCAGCATGGCGATCATGTCGTCGCGTACGGATTCGCCCGCCAAGGACGGGTGGCCCTCGTCCAGCGAGCGCATCACGTCCATCATCAGCGCGCTCTTGCCCGGCCAGCGCCGGTAGACGGTGGCCTTGCCGACGCCCGCTTCGCGCGCGATGCGCTCCATGGACAGTTCGGCGATGCTCGCGCCCTGCTCGAGCATCCGCAGGACGGCCTCGATGACCGCCCTGTCGACGGCGGCGTCGCGTGGCCTGCCGCGGCCCGGTTCGGGGCCCCTGCCCCGCCCTGGCTCCTGCCGGCGCGGCGGCACGCTCATCGCCATACCTCGGCCCGGTCGTCCGGGCCCGCCCCGGCCTCCTGTGGCTCCTCGGAGCCCGCGCCGACCGCGTCCCGCCCCGGCAGGAAGACGGCGACGACGACCGCCACGACCAGCGCGATCGCCGCCCCGCCCAGGGCTGTGATGTGCATGGCGTGGATGAAGGCGTCGTGAGAGGGGGCCACCAGCGCCCGCCCGGCCGGGCCCATCCGCTCGGCGGCTCCGAGAGTGGCCTCGATGGACTCGCCGGCCGCGTGCCGCAGGCCCGGGGGCAGTACGGCGAGCCGGTCCTCGATGCCGTCCCGGTAGGTGGTGGAGAGCAGCGAACCCAGGACGGCGACGCCCAGCGCCCCGCCGACCTGCCGGAAGGTGCTGTTGATGGCCGATCCGGAGCCGGCCTTCTCACGGGGCAGCGCCTGCATGATCGCGACGGTCACCGGCGCCATGATGTGCGCCATGCCGGTGCCCTGCAGCAGGAACAGCACCTCCAGCACCCAGATCGGGGTGCCGGTGTCGAGGAGCACCAGTCCGCCAAGGCCCACGGCGATGAGCAGCATGGCGGCTGTGCAGACGGCGCGGGCGCCGAACCGCTCGACGACGAGGCGGGCACGCGGGGCGAAGTACGTCTGCGTGATGGCGAGCGGCAGCAGCAGGAGGCCGGTTTCCAGCGGAGAGTAACCGCGGACGCTCTGGGTGTAGAAGACGATGAAGAAGGTGACGCCCAGCAGCGCGAAGAACACCAGCGCCACGGCGGTGACGGCGGCCGAGAAGACGGGGTTGCGAAAGTAGGAGAGGTCCATGGCGGGGTGCTCGATGCGCCTCTCGTACAGGACGAACACCGCCAGTACTGCGAGGCCCCCGCCGAGCGTGCCGAGCACCTCGGGGTCGGTGAAGTCGGCGAGCTGGCCGCCCTTGATGATCCCGTACACCAGCAGCACCAGCCCCACGATGGACAGCAGCACCCCCACCGGGTCCAGCCGCCCGGGCTGCGGATCCCGGGAGTCGGGGACGACCAGCACCATCCCGAGCAGGCCCAGGACCACGATCGGCACATTGATCAGGAAGACCGAGCCCCACCAGAAGTGCTCGAGCAGCAGCCCGCCCGTGATCGGCCCGAACGCGATGGCATAACCCACGCAGCCCACCCAGATGCCGATCGCCCGGGGCTGCTCCTCACGCTCGAAGACGTTCATCATGATCGCCAGGGTGGCGGGCATCACGAACGCGCCTCCCAGGCCCATCACGGAGCGGAAGGCGATGAGCTGCGCGGGCGAGTCGGAGACCGCGGCGAGCACCGAGCCGATCCCGAACACGGCCATTCCGAACACCAGGACCTTCTTGCGGCCGAGCCGGTCGCCGAGGAGGCCCGCGGTGAACAGGACCCCGGCGAAGACCAGCGTGTAGGAGTTGATCGCCCACTCCAGCTCGCTCTGGGTCGCGCCGAGGCCCACGGGCGCGGGCGTGGCGATCGTCTTCATGGCCACGTTGAGGATCGAGTTGTCCAGCACCACCATCACCAGGCTGAACATCAGCACCGACAGGATGAGCCAGCGGCGGCGGTGGACGGACTCGGGGATGGGTGGGGCGGCGGGTTCGTCGCCGGGTGGAGTCGCCATGTTCGACAGGTACCCGTATTTTCAATACGAGACCGTCTCGTATCGGGATACTTCACCCAAGTCCCGACGTACGTCTCGGCGGAAACCGCCCCCTTTTCGCGAGTGGACGGCAGGTGTCACCATGGAGCTGGTCCGGGGACGCCGTCAGGGCGCCTCGAGATGACGAAGGAGCCGTTGCCATGACGCACGTTTCGTCTGCCCAGAAGTCATCCCCCGACAGCAGCAAGGCGCTGTACGGCGGTACGGGCACCCGGCGCATCACCGTTCGCGACATCGCCGCCGCCAAGCACCGCGGCGAGAAGTGGCCCATGCTCACGGCCTACGACGCCATGACCGCCTCCGTCTTCGACGAGGCCGGCATCCCCGTCCTGCTGGTCGGCGACTCCATGGGCAACTGTCACCTCGGCTACGAGTCCACCGTCCCGGTCACGATGGACGAGGTCACCCTGCTCTCGGCCGCGGTCGTCCGCGGCACCAAGCGCGCACTGATCGTCGGCGACCTGCCCTTCGGCTCGTACCAGGAGGGCGCGGTCCAGGCGCTGCGCAACGCCACCCGGCTGGTGAAGGACGCCGGGGTCGGCGCTGTGAAGCTGGAGGGCGGCGAGCGCTCCGCCCACCAGATCGAGCTGCTCGTCCAGTCGGGCATCCCGGTGATGGCGCATGTGGGGCTCACCCCGCAGTCCGTCAACGCCTACGGCGGCTACCCCGTCCAGGGCCGCGGTGAGGAGGCGGCGCAGCAGCTGCTGCGGGACGCCAAGGCGGTGCAGGACGCGGGCGCCTTCGCGGTCGTCCTGGAACTCGTCCCGGCCGAGCTGGCCGCCGAGGTCACACGCTCGCTGCACATCCCGACCGTCGGCATCGGCGCGGGCCCGGACTGCGACGCGCAGGTGCTGGTGTGGACGGACATGGCGGGCATGACGAGCGGGCGGGTACCGCGCTTCGTCAAGCAGTACGCCCGGCTGCGCGAGGTCCTCAGCGGCGCCGCACAGGCCTTCGCCGAGGACGTCGTCGGCGCCGCGTACCCGGCCGCGGAGCACAGCTTCCACTAGACCATCCGACGCCGACAGCCCGCCGATCTCCCCCTGTCGGCGGGCTGTCGGTCGTCTGTCGGTGCTCTGTCGGCGGCGCCTGCCACGTTGAGGGCATGACGCGAATCGACAACAACTCCGGCGGCCGCAACGCCGTCGAAGTACGGGGGCTCGTCAAGCACTTCGGCTCCACCAGGGCCGTGGACGGTGTGGACCTCGACGTGCCCGAAGGGACCGTGCTCGGCGTCCTCGGCCCCAACGGCGCCGGCAAGACCACCCTCGTACGCTGCCTGTCCACCCTCCTGGTGCCGGACGCCGGCACGGCCACCGTGGCCGGATACGACGTGGTCGGGCAGCCTCGGCAGCTGCGCCGCACCATCGGTCTGACCGGCCAGTACGCCTCGGTCGACGAGAAGCTCTCCGGCCGGGAGAACCTCTACATGATCGGGCGGCTGCTCGATCTCTCCCGCCGGGATGCCCGCGGCCGGGCGGATGAGATGCTGGAGCGGTTCTCGCTGACCGAGGCCGCGGGGCGGCCCGTGATGCAGTACTCCGGCGGCATGCGGCGCCGTCTCGACCTGGCCGCCTCCATGATCGGCCGGCCGTCGGTCCTGTATCTGGACGAGCCGACGACCGGCCTTGACCCGCGCACCCGCAACGAGGTGTGGGACGAGGTCAAGCGGATGGTCGCCGAAGGTTCGACCGTACTGCTCACCACCCAGTACATGGAGGAGGCCGAGCAGTTGGCGAGCGAGCTGACGGTCATCGACCGCGGCAAGGTCATCGCCGAGGGCAAGGTCAACGAGCTCAAGGCGAAGGTCGGCGGCCGCACCCTGCAGATCCGCCCCCAGCCGGCCGCTGAGGCCGATCCCGGTGAACTGCACCGCATGGTCGGCGCCATCGCCCAGGCCGGTCTCGACGGCATCGCGGGCGCCACCGCGGATATGGCGGAGGGCCTGGTCAATGTCCCCATCGTCAGCGACGAGCAACTGACCGCGGTGATCGGCCTGCTGGCCGAGCGCGGCTTCCCCATCGCCGGCATCGACACCCATCTCCCCAGCCTGGACGAGGTGTTCCTGGCCCTCACCGGCCAGAAGACCTCCCTGGCTCTGGACGCCCGGCACACCGACACCCGGCTCGAGGAGGTCATGGCATGAGCACGGCCACACTGACGGGGACCGCGCCGCCCCTTCCCGGCGAGGGCCGGATCGGGCTGCGGGCGACCCTGCGGCACATCGGCGCGCTGGTGCGCCGTAACGCCCTGCAGATCAAGCAGGACCCCGAGTCGATGTTCGATGCCGTGATGATGCCGATCATCTTCACGCTGCTGTTCGTGTACGTCTTCGGCGGCGCGGTGGGCGGCAGCCTCGGCGGCGACCGGGACGTCTACGTCAACTACGTCATTCCCGGTTTGATGGCCATGGGCGGGCTGAACATCGCCATGTCGGTCGGCACCGGCGTCAACGACGACTTCAACAAAGGGGTGATGGACCGCTTCCGGACCATGCCCATCGCCCGCTCCTCGGTGCTGATCGCCAAGCTCACCGTGGAGACCGGCCGGATGCTGGTGTCGACCGTCATCCTGCTGACCGTGGCCTTCCTCATCGGCTTCGACCTGAAGACCGGGCCGCTCGAACTGCTCGGCGCGACGGCGCTGGCGCTGGTCTTCGGCTCCTCGCTGACCTGGATCTTCATGCTGCTGGGGCTTTCGCTGAAGACCCCGCAGGCGGTGCAGGGAGTGGGCATGCTGGTGATCATGCCGCTGCAGTTCGGTTCGTCGATCTTCGCTCCGCCGGGGACGATGCCGGGCTGGCTGGAGTCCTTCACCAGGTACAACCCGCTGTCCCAGCTGGCGGATGGGGCGCGGGCCCTGCTGAACGGCCAGGGCGCGGTCGCCCATCCGGTGACGATCACGCTGATCTGGGCGGTGGGCATCACGGTGGTGACGGCGCCGCTGGCCGTGGCGAAGTTCCGCAAACGGACGTGAACCGGGCGCGGACGCAGGTCAGATGAGGGCGGCGGCCTCCGGCAGGGAGAGGCCGCCGCCTTCGGCATATGCCTGCTCGTACGCCGCGTCGCCGAGGCCGGCCCGTGCCGCCGACTCCGCGAACTCCCGGCCCTCCCGCTCGACCAACGGTGGGTGGTAGTGCGCCGGGAGAAGGCCGTCGTACGCGCCGAGCAGCCGCGCCGCCGTCGTGGCCGATTCCTCGCCGCCGAAGGCGGCATGAGCCTGAGCGCCGAGCAGCAACTGGATGACCGGCAGCATCGGCACGAACATGCCCGCGAGCGGATCCTGGGTCTTGGCCATCGCCTCACGCACCTTCGGCAGCGCGTCACCGTGCCGCCCGTCCAGGACGTCCAGCCAGCCGAGCATCCCCAGCACCATGCCGGAGAACATCCCCGGCGCGCGGCCGGCGAAGCCCTTGAGCACCTGGCCGAGATGCTCCCGGGCCTCGGCCGTACGGCCGGTACGGCCCAGGTACACGGCGATCTGGATCCGCGCGAAGTGCAGGACGTCCCCGCTTGCCCCCTGATCCCCCGTCAGCACCTCACGGAGGATCCGCTCGCCCTCGTCGGCCTCCCCGATCTCCCCCAGCGCACCCGCCAGCCGGGCGCGGAGCATCGGGATCTGGTGGGAGGCCCCGAGCCGCTCGGCGTAGCGGATCGCCTCGCGGTAGTCCTCCGCAGCCAGGCGGAACTCACCGCGCCACTCGCGGGCTTCGCCGCGGCTGGACAACGCCTCCGCCACGCCCCACAGGTCGCCGATGGCGCTGAAGATCTCCAGGCTCTCGTCGGCGTCCCTGCCGGCCTGTGCCACGCCGCCCGGCCGGTCATTGAGGACCTTGGCGCGGATCTGCAGCACGAAGGCCAGCTCCCAGCGGTGGCCGAATTCGCGGCAGGCCCGGACCGTCTCATCGACGATTCCCAGCAGCCGCTCGAGGTCCCCGGTGAGCACCACGGCGTAGATCCAGGTCAGCGTGTGCGGGCGGCACGTCTGCGGCTGGCCGGGGCGGTAGGCGGAGACCATGCCGCGCAGTCTCTCCTGCGCCTTCGGGTCCTGCAGGGCTCCGAAGTCACGGTCGGCGTGGGCGAGTTCGACCAGCCGCACCTGGCGCCGGGCCTCCTGGAGGAGGTCGGGGGGCATGGGCGGCGGGGTGTCGGTCGGCTGCACGGACAGCGAGGGCGCGGGCTGGACGGGCGGGGAGAACGGGTCCGGCCCGAGCGCGGCGGCGGCACGGGACCAGGTGCGGGCGTCGGTCCGGTGGTCCCGCAGCTGCCAGAACCAGCCGAGGGCCAGCACCAGGCACAGCGCCTCCTGCTCATCGCGCGCGGCGACGGCGCGGCGCAGGGCGGCGCGCAGGTTGTCGTGCTCGCGCTCCAGCCGGTCCAGCCAGGTTCGCTGGGCGGGGCCGCGCAGAAGGGGATCGGCGGTGCGGGCGAGCTCCCGGAAGTGGACGAGGTGCCGGCGCTCGGCCGCGGTCCGCTCCCCCACCTCGTCGAGCCGCTCGGCGGCGTACTCACCGACCGTCTCCAGGAGCCGGTAGCGCATCTCCCCGCCGTCCGCGGGCTCGGCGACGACGAGCGACTTGTCGACGAGGGACCCGAGCAGCGCGGCGACGTCCCGGGGACCGACTCCGTCGGTCCCCGGTGCGAGCAGGCCCCGCCGCCCGGGCGCCGCCGGGTACGGCACCCCGCCGCCGCGGGGCACAGCCGTGCCGGCGGGGTCACCGCAGACCGCTTCCGCGGCGGCGAGATCGCAGCCGCCCGCGAAGACGGAGAGGCGGCGCAGGACCGCGCGTTCAGGGGCGTCGAGCAGGTCCCAGGACCAGTCCACGACGGCCCGCAGGGTCTGCTGGCGCGGCAGTACGGTCCTGCTCCCGTTGGTCAGCAGGCGAAAACGGTCGTCGAGCCGGTCGGCGAGCTGCCGCGGGGTGAGCAACCGGAGCCGGGCGGCGGCGAGTTCGATGGCCAGCGGCAGCCCGTCGAGGCGCCGGCAGATCTCGGCGCAGGCCTCGGGATCGTCCTCCGTACGGAACCCGGGCCGCGCGGCCGCGCCTCGGTCGGCAAGGAGCCGCAGCGCTACCGGATCGGGCAGCGGCTCCACGGGCCGTACGACCTCCCCCGGCACGCCCAGCGGCTCCCGGCTGGTGGCGAGCACGGTGACGCCGGGGCAGCGGGTGAGCAGGAACTCGGCCAGCTCGGCGGCCGCACCGATGACGTGCTCGCAGTTGTCGAGCACCAGCAGCATCCGGCGGTGCGCGCAGTGCTCGGCGAGCCGCGGCAGCGCGTCGGCGGCGCTCGGGTCGGCGGCGGCGCGCAGCCCTTCGGCGGCGCTGCCGCGGATGACGGTCTCGCGCCCGCCGAGCGCGGTGAGAACCGCCTCCGGGACCGTGTCCGGGTCGTCGACGGGCGCGAGCTCGGCGAGCCACACGCCGTCGGGCCAGGCGCCGGCCACGGACTCGGCGGCCTCCTGGGAGAGCCGCGTCTTCCCGGCCCCGCCGGGGCCGAGGAGCGTCACAAGCCGGGCGCCGCCAAGAGCCCCCCGCAGCGCCGCGAGATCCCCCTCCCGCCCGACGAAGCTCGTAAGCCGCGCCCGTAGATTGCCCTGCCGCACGGCCCCCGCAGTCGGCCGGTGACCGCGGTCCGCAACGTGGTCGGCGGGTGGAGCGGATGGGCGGTCACCCGAAGGTGACAGCTCGGCGTCCGAGGGGACCGCCGCCGGACGGCGGGGGGCGTCGGCCGCGGACCGCTGGGCCTCCGGGCCGGGTCCGGGGGCCGTCGCCCCGCCCGGGCGGCTGGTGGGCCCCGGGACGGGCGACGAGGTCAGCAAGTCGGCGTGGAGGGCGCGGAGTTGCGGGCTGGGGTCCGCTCCCAGGCGGCCGGCTATGGCCCGGCGGACGTCCTCGTACGCCGCCAGCGCACCGGCCTGGCGGCCGACGTCCCGCAACGCACGGATCCGCAGGGCCTGCAGCGGTTCGTCCAGCGGGCGGTCGCGGCACAGTTCGGTCAGCTCGGGCAGCGCCTGAGCCGCCTGCCCCAGCTCGAGTGCCGCCGCGAGCGCGGCCCGGCGCGCGTCCAGCCGGCGGCCCTCGGCGCGCGCGGCCACCGCCGCGCGGTTCGGCAGGTCGGCCACCGCCGGGCCGCGCCACAGCGCCAGCGCGTCCCCCAGCAGCACCGCCGCCTTGGCCGGGTCGCCGTCGGCGAGCGCCCGCTCCCCCTCGCCCACGAGCCGCTCGAAGCGGTGCAGGTCGACGTCGTCCGGTTCCGCGCACAGCCGGTAGCCGCCGTCCACGGAGGCGACGGCCGCGTGCCCGAGGGCCCGCCGCAGCCGCCCGACCAGGGCCTGGAGCGCGCCGGTCCCGTCGGCCGGCGGGCCGCCGTCCCAGACCTCGTCGATCAGCGCCTCGGCGGTCCGTACCCGCCCAGGCCGCAGCGCGAGCGCGGTGAGCAGCGAGCGCAGCCGTACGCCGCCGAGCGCGACGGGGCTGCCGTCGTCGCGATGGGCCTGCGTGGTGCCGAGGATGCCGTAACGCACCGGCCCATTCTGCTCGACCGCCCCTGTCCCGGCCGGACAATCGGCCGGCCCCAAGCGGAAGCCCCGAGACGTTCGCCCCGCGCCACCTGTACGGTCGGGATCCGTCGCCCGTCCTCGTCCGCATTCCAGGAGCGCCGCCCATGGCCACCGCAGCCACCGCCAGTGACCGCCGGGTCAGCCCCGTCTTTCTCGGGCTGATCGCGATCATGAGTGTCGCCGCCTGGGCGGTGTGGACAGGTGCCGCCGCGAGCACCGGCTTCGCGGTGTTCCTGTTCGTCACCTCTGCCTGGATCGTCTCGCTGTGCCTGCACGAGTACGCCCACGCCCGCACCGCGCTGCACGGCGGCGACATCACCATCGGGGCGAAGGGCTATCTCACGCTCAACCCGCTGCGCTACACCCACGCGCTGCTGAGCATCGTGCTGCCGGTCGTCTTCATGATCCTGGGCGGGATCGGACTGCCGGGCGGGGCGGTCTTCATCGAGCGGGGGCGGATCAAGGGGCGCTGGAAGCACAGTGCGATCTCGGCGGCCGGGCCGCTGACCAACGCCCTGCTGGCGGTGGCACTGGCCGCGCCCTTCTGGCTGGGCGCGATGGACGGCGTCCCGGCCCCGTTCCGGTACGCCCTCGCCTTCCTGGCGCTGCTGCAGGTGACGGCCGCGATCCTGAACTTCCTGCCCGTTCCGGGTCTGGACGGCTACGGGGTGATCGAGCCCTGGCTGTCGTACCGCGTACGGCGCCAGGTGGAGCCGTACGCGCCGTTCGGGCTGCTGGCGGTGTTCGGCCTGATGTGGGGGGTGCCGGAGGTCTCCCAGGCGTTCTTCGAGGTGGTCCACACGATCCTGCGCGGCCTGGGCGTCTCGACGTGGGACACCTACTGGGGCCTGGAGTACTTCCGGTTCTGGCAGGGTGAGCCGGACGTGCCGCCGATCGGCCCGTGACGTCCGCCACTCGGCCATGACGGCCCACCGCTCGGCCCGTGACGGCTGCCGCCGGGGGGTGGGGGACAATGGCCGCACAGCCGTCGTCAGCACAGCAAGCACAGGAGCCGACCCCTCATGCCCGCCTTGTTCCCGTC
Source organism: Streptomyces sp. HSS9-12 (assembly GCF_054963655.1). Lineage (NCBI taxonomy): Bacteria > Bacillati > Actinomycetota > Actinomycetes > Kitasatosporales > Streptomycetaceae > Streptomyces > Streptomyces sp. HSS9-12. Next base: position 72,213 of record NZ_JBUEGC010000028.1, read on the forward strand.
CAGCCCGGCCCGGCGACTCGCCCTCTTCGCCGTCGTCGTCTGCGTGCTCGCCGTCGCCGCCGCGGCCGTGTCGTTCGCCAAGGGCAGCTGGCTCGGAATTGTCTGGATTCTGATGGCGGGCGTGACGTCGAACATGGCCTGGTTCTACGTGCGCAAGGCCAAGGCCGACCGGGCCGCCGGCGCCCGGCAGTAGCCGGGGCGTCCGCCCCGGCGCGGGGCACCGGGGCGACGGCGGGCGTGCCTCACACGTCGGTGATCCGCAGGCCGGCGTGGGCCTTGTAGCGGCGGTTCACCGAGATCAGATTCGCCACCAGCGCCTCCACCTGGTGGGCGTTGCGCAGCCGGCCCGCGAAGACCCCGCGCATACCGGGGATACGGGCGGCCAGCGCCTGCACGATGTCCGTATCGGCACGGGCCTCGCCCAGCACCATCACATCCGTGTCGATCTCGTCGATCTCCGGGTCCTGGAGCAGGACGGCCGACAGGTGGTGGAAGGCGGCCGTGACCCGGGAGTCCGGGAGCAGCGCGGCGGCCTGCTCAGCCGCGCTGCCCTCCTCCGGTTTGATCGCGTAGGCGCCCTGCTTGTCGAAGCCGAGCGGGTTGACGCAGTCGACCACGAGCTTGCCCGCGAGGTCCTCGCGCAGGGCCTCGAGGGTCTTGGCGTGGCCCTCCCACGGCACAGCGACGATCACGACATCGCTGCGCCGGGCGCACTCGGCGTTCTCGGCACCCTCGATGTCGAGGCCCAGCTCGGAGGCGGCTGTCTGCGCCCGCTCTGCCACACGCGAGCCGATGATCACCTTCTGGCCGGCCCGGGCCAGCCGGTAGGCGAGGCCGCGGCCCTGGTCGCCGGTGCCGCCGAGTACACCGACCACCAGGCCGGAGACGTCGGGCAGGTCCCACGGGTCCTTGGCGGGGGCCTTCTTCACATCGTCAGCGGAAGTCATAGGGCGATCCTGCCAGGCGGGGCGCAGGGGCGCCGTACCAGGGAGCAGTGGCGCGCTTCACGCCCCGCCCGCACCCTCGTCTCACGCCTTCACGCTGCCCTCGGTCAGGCCGGTGCGCCAGTACCGCTGCAGTACGCCCACCAGGACCATCAGCGGCAGTACGGACAGGAAGGCGCCGCCCACCGTGTACTGGTACAGCTCGGGCTGCCGGTCGGCGTACCCCTGCCACCCGGTCAGGCCGAGCTGGATCGGATAGAGATCGGAGTCGGAGAGCATCACCAGCGGCAGGAAGAAGTTTGTCCAGATGTGCACGAACTGGAAGAGGAAGACAGTGACGAGGGCGGGCGTCATCATCCGCAGCGCCAGCGTGGCGAAGATCCGCGCCTCCCCCGCGCCGTCGATGCGGGCCGCCTCCAGCAGCGAGTCCGGGACGGCCGCGGCCGCGTAGATCCGGCAGAGGTAGACGCCGAACGGACTGACGGTGCTCGGGATCAGCACCGCCCAGTAGGTGTTGGCCAGCCCGAGCTCGCTGAACAGCAGATACAGCGGAAGGGCGAGGGCGGTGCCGGGGATCAGCACGCCGGCGAGGACGACGTTGAAGACGGTCTCGCGGCCGGGGAAGCGGAACTTCGCGAGCCCGTAGCCGGCGGTCGCGGACAGCAGGGTGGCGGCGACGGCACCGGCACCGGCGTACAGCGCGCTGTTGGCGAACCAGCGGACGTAGATGCCGCCGTCGTACGCCAGCAGGTCCCCGAGGTACGTGAGGGGCCGGGGGTGAGCGAACCAGAAGCCGAAGGTCCCGAAGAGGTCCCCGCTGCTCTTGGTCGCCGAGACGACCAGCCAGTAGACGGGCACCAGGAAGTAGACGGCGGCGACGGCGAGCAGTGAGAGCGTGATGATCCGGTACGGCAGCGGGGGCCCGCCGGGTCCCGGCGCCCCGCCCGGTGCGGTGGCTCCGGATGCCGCGGCCGCACCTGTGGGTTCCGGGGCTTTCCCCTCCGACACGAGCGTCATGCGCCGTCCTTCCCGCGCCGGCCCACCAGCCGCAGGAAGCCGAAGGACAGCGCGCACGCCACCAGCGCGAGCAGCACCGCCTCGGCCGCCGCGATGTTCTGGTTGTTGCCTTTGAACGCTTCGTTGTAGGCGTGCAGGTTGGGCGTGTAGCCGGAGTCGATGGCACCCGACAGCGGCTGCAGCACCAGCGGCTCGGCGAAGAGCTGGAGCGTGCCGATGATGCTGAAGACCGCCGTGAGGACGAGCGCGGGCCGGATGAGGGGCAGTTTGATGTGCCGGGCCACCTGCCAGGCGTTCGCGCCGTCGATCCGCGCGGCTTCGTACAGCTCGCCGGGTACGGACTTCAGCTGGGCGACCAGGACCAGCATGTTGTAGCCCGCGTACTGCCAGGTGACGATGTTGGCGATGGACCACAGGACGCTGCCGCGGGACAGGAAGTCCACATCCCACCCCAGCGACCGGCCCATTTCCACAAATGGGCTGATCCCCGGCACATACAGAAAGCCCCACAGGATCGAGGCGATGACGCCGGGCACCCCGTACGGCAGGAAGAACACCGTACGGAAGAAGCCCACCCACCGGGCGGACGCGGCCTCCAGCAGCAGCGCCAGCCCCGTGGCGAGGACGATCATCAGCGGGATCTGGACCGCGCCGAAGAGCAGCACCCGCCCGAAGCCGGAGGTGAAGCCCTCGTCCCCCAGCGCGTGGAGGTAGTTGCCCAGGCCCGCGAAGACCTCCCGCGTCTCGCCCCCGAGGCCGAGCGGCCCGGTCCGCTCGGTCTTCAGCAGGCTCTCGTAGAGGGCGTAGCCGATGGGGGCGATGAAGCAGAGCAGGAAGAGCGCGAGGAAGGGCAGCAGAAAGCCGGCGGCCGCGCGGGCGTTCCGGGCCTCGGTACGGGTGAGGCGGGTGGCGGCCCGGCTCACCCGTGCGGGGCGAGCGGAGGAGCTCACCCGGCTTCAACCTTCAGGCCCTTGCCCTTGAGGTCGGCGATGGTCTGCCGCTGGACCGTGCGCAGCACCTCCCGGAAGGAGCCGCCATCGGCGAGGGCACTGGTGAAGGCGTCGCCGAACCGCTGGTAGAGGGTGTCGATGGCCGGGCCCCACTTCCAGCTGGTGTCGACGGCCTTGCCGGCCTCCCGGAACACCTCGCTGTAATGCTGCCCGCCGAAGAACTCCCGCTGGCCCTCCATGTCGGAGTTCGACCAGCCCTGCTTGGCGCTGGGCCAGCCGTAGCCGCCGTCGATCAGCAGCTTGATGGAGGCGGGATCGGTGTTCAGCCAGACCGCGAAGTCCATGGCGTCCTTCGGGTACTTGGTGGACCGGAAGACGGCGGTCGTGGAGCCGCCCCAGTTGGCCTGGGCGTTGTCACCCTTCTTCCACTGCGGCAGCGGCGCGACCCGCCACTTGCCGGACGTCTGCGGCGCGTTGCCGACGAGCAGCGCGTCGCCCCAGCTGGCGCCGACCCAGGCAGCGATGTCGCCGGTCTGGATGTCCTTGTACCAGGCGTTCTGCCGGTCCGGGATGGTCTTGATCAGCTTCTGCCTGACCAGCGACTCCCAGTAGTCGGCGATGCGCTGGGTCGGCTCGTCGTCGATGCTGACCACCCAGGTGTCGCCGTGGGTGTCGAACCAGCGGGCCCCGGCCTGCCACGCATACCCGGCGAAGCGGTTGCCGTTGGTCGGCGAGAATGTCTCGATCCAGGCACCCTTCTTACGGATCGCCTTGGCTGCGGCCTCGTAGTCGTCCCAGGTCTGTGGCGGCTCAACGCCCCACTTGTCGAAAAGGTCCTGGCGGACGAACAGGCCCATCGGGCCGGATGCCTGCGGGATCGCGTAGACGCCGTCGCCGAAGACGCTCTGCTGCCACTGCCAGCCCTCGAACTTGCCCTTCACATCGGCGGCGCCGTACGTGGTCAGGTCGAGAAGGCCGTTGTCGAGCAGGAAGCTGGGAACGACGGGGTACTCGATCTGGCCGAGGTCCGGCGGGTTCCCGGCTTTGATGGCGGCGTGCATCTTGGCGTACTGCGCGCCGTTGACGGCCGAGACCTTCTCCAGCTTGATCTGCACCTCGGGGTTCTTGCTGTTCCACAGGTCGACGGGTTTGTCGATGCCCGGCACCCACGACCAGAAGGTAAGGCTGATCTTCTCCCCCTTCTTGCGCCCGGGGGGCTTCGCGCCGCCGCCGTCGTCATCCGAGTTGCCGCAGCCGGCGAGGGCGAAGCCCGCGGCCACGGCCGCCGCTCCGCCGAGGACCGCACGGCGGTCCGGGCCATACACGCTCATGACAGTTCCTCCACGGGGATCCTGCGGAAGGTGATGGTGGTGTACGCACTGAAATCACCGGTCTCGTAGAGCAGTCCGACGCAGGAGGGGTCGACGCGTACGAGATCGGAATAGGCGGCGGGGAGGCCGTCCACGGTGTGCACGGTCCGCCAGGTCTGGCCGTGATCGTGGCTGGCCCGTATCGTCATCACCGCCCGGAAGCCGGGGTCGGCGGGCCCGGAGAACAGCAGGACGTCCGGCTCCCCCAGGTGCAGGACGCTGCCTTGGACCACGGGACCGGTCAGCCCGGCCTGTGGGCGGAAGGGCCGCTCAAGGGTCGCGCCGCCGTCCCGCGAGTACGCGTCGGCGCGGGTGCCCGGCGCCGGGGAGTCGTTGCGGCAGTTGACGTACAGGCGCCCGCCCGGGAGTTCGGCGGCGGTAGTCTCGTTGGCGTTGATGTAACCGTTGGGCTTGCTGTCGGTGTAGCCGATGCGCCAGGTCGCGCCGTTGTCGTCGCTGAGCAGGGCGTGACCGCCGTCGTACTTGCCCTCGGCGCCGGTGTCGGAACCGGTGGGCGGCGCGGAGTGGTTGGCGGGGACGACGATCCTCCCGGCGTGCGGGCCCTGCCGTAACCGGATGGCATGGCCGGGCCCGGTGGCGTACCAGCGCCAGCCCGGCTTCTTCACGGCCTTGGTGATCTCCCGGGCGCTGCTCCAGGTCTGGCCGTGGTCGTCGCTGTACCGCACCCACACGCGGCGGCCGTGGGCGGCCGGGACCTCCCCGCGGCGGATCCGCTGCTCGGTCGCGTCTGCCGCGCTGCGCACGTGGAGGAGGAGGATCCGGCCGCCCGCGAGAACGACCGGTGCCGGGTTGCCGGCCGTGTCCTGGCCGTTCTTGTCGACCACCGTGAGCGGCCCCCAGGTGCGCCCGCCGTCCTGGGACCGCCGGAGCACGATGTCGATGTCGCCGTAGTCCTCCCGCGAGGCGCGGCGCCCCTCGGCGAAGGCGAGTACGGTCCCGTCGGCGGCGGTCACGGCGGCCGGGATACGGAAGCTCGCGTATCCCTCGGTTCCGGCCCGGAACGGCACGGACACCGATGGCGCCGCCTCTCCTTCTGCCATCCGACCTCCCGATGCTCCATCGCATTCGAGTGCCAACGACAGGACGTAGGACGTCCCTTGTCCTGCGGCGACCATAGGGAGCGCCCAAGGGACCGTCAAGGCAGCAGGCACGGACCCTCATCCGGCGGGCCGACGGCTCGAACTGCGGAGTGAACGACAGACATCCGGCCCCTGAACAACCTCAGGGCCGCGGGGGCTCTCCCTGTCCGGGCCCGGCAGGCCCTGCCGGAGCGATCGCGGTACGACCCGAACCGGGGGTCTGCATGAGTGCGCGGGTGGACCGACGGGCATCCCCTCCTCAGCAGGTCCCGTCCTGACGTCGACAGGGATACATCCGGGACCACAGCCGGCCGGAAGGAGCGCGGCATGGCCAGCACGCACAGGAGCGTAACCGCCGACCCGGAGGCTGAGCGGCGGCGATTCGAGGAGGACGGTTTCACGATCGTCCGAGGTCTGTTCACACCGGAGGAGATGGCCGGGCTGCGCGGCGCATTCATGGCCCTGCAACGGGCGGGCCGGATCCCCGGGCACTTCGAGCCCCGGCCGCAGGAGCCGGACGGCCCGTACGACCCGCTGCGCGCCTATCCCCGGGTGATGCATCCGCACGAGGTGAACGAGCGGGCACTGCGGTATCTGCTCGACCCGCGGCTGAAGGCGCTCCTCGAGGTGCTGCTCGGCGAGGAGGTGCTCGCCGCGCAGAGCATGTTCTACTTCAAGCCTCCGGGGGCCCGTGGCCAGGCTCTGCACCAGGACAACTTCTATCTGCGGGCCGAGCCGGGCACCTGTGTGGCGGCATGGGTCGCGTGCGACCGTATCGACCGGGACAACGGCGGCCTCCAGGTTGTACCGGGGACGCACCGTATGGACCTGTACTGCCCCGAGGAGGCCGACCCGGCTGTGTCCTTCGCCCGGGAGTACGTGCCGCCGCCCGCCGGTCTGGAGCCGGTGCCGGTCGACATGGCGCCGGGCGACGTGCTGTTCTTCAATGGCAGCCTGGTGCACGGCTCGGGGCCCAACCGGTCGCGGGACCGGTTCCGGCGGTCCTTCATCTGCCACTACGTGGGGCGTTCGACGCAGCGCATCGGAAGCTGGTACCGGACGATCTCGATGTCCGGCGAGCGGGTGCTCCTCGACGAGAGCGGCGGCGCGGGCCCGTGCGGCACCGAGTTCCAGCCCGCCGGACCGCACTGATGTCCGGCGCTGAGGCATCCGTACGGGTGAAGGCTCAACAAACGGGCCCCGCCGCCGCCCCGTCATACGGCAGGATGCCCGGCCATGGACGCCGTACGGGTCGCACTGCTGCGGGAAGTGCTCGCCGGGACCGAGTGGCTGGAGGCCACCGGGCGGTTCGCCGGGACGCTGCGGGCGTCCGTCGAGCCGCACGGCGGGGGGCTGCTGCTGGTGGGCAGCGAGGAGTACGAGCCGTGGCACATGGCCGCGCACCTGGACGACGAGGCCGCGTGGTCGGGCCTGCCCCAGCTGTCCCCCACGCTCGTACGGCACCGGGTGCGGCCCGGGGAGCCGGCCCACCTGGCGGTGGGGCTCGGCCGGATCGGGGCCGCCCGGCGCGGCGAGACGCTGCTGGTGGTGACACCGGACCGGCCGGGCGAGGGGCTGCTGGAGCGGGTGCACGACGCCCGGCGGGCCGGTGCGACGGTGCTGGCGCTCGATGCGGGCGACCGGGATCTGCACGCGCTGGCGCATGACGCGCTGGCCGTGTCCGGGGAGAGCGGCGGGCTCGGTCTGGACACGGTGCAGCACCTGGTCAGCGCTGCCGCCGGGGAGAACAGCCTGCCCGGGCCGCGAAGCCGCCACCGGTTCCGCGACCGCCTCTCGCGCCTGGCCGACCAGCTGATGTCCCCGCCCCCGACCCGCTGGTAAGGGCCGCGCACACCCGCCCCTTTTCAGGGGCGGGACGGCGCACTGGGCGGCCGGTTCAGTCGGAGTCTTCGTCGGTGGAGGCGAACTTGTCGTGCCAGCGGGGGTCGTTCTCCCACTGCAGGTTCCGCTCGGCCGCGATCTCCATCGCGTGCTCGGCCTCCGACCGGCTGGCGTACGGCCCGAAGCGGTCTTTGGCGGGACACTCCGGCCCCTCCTCGACCTTCTTGTGCTTGAGGCAGTAGTACCACTCGCCCGGTTTGCCGAACGTCTGTCGCTTGAACAGGGGCATCGAGGGCTCCTCTCTCTCCGCCATGCTGCCCGATGCGGCCTCGATACACTCGCTGGCATGTCTGTCCAGTCGCTTCTCGTCCCCGGGACCGTGTCCCCCACCCGGTCCGTGCCCGCCTCGATTCCGCGCCCCGAGTACGTGGGGAAGGACACCCCCGAGCCGTACACCGGGCCGGAAGTCCAGGATGCCGAAACGATCGAGCGCATGCGTATCGCAGGGCGGATCGCCGCCCAGGCGATGGCGGAGGCGGCCAAGCACATCGCGCCGGGCGTCACAACGGATGAGCTGGACCGTGTGGCCCATGAGTACATGTGCGACCACGGCGCGTATCCGTCGACGCTGGGCTACCGGCGCTTCCCCAAGTCGCTGTGCACGTCGGTCAACGAGGTCATCTGCCACGGCATCCCGGACTCCACCGTGCTGCGCGACGGCGACATCGTGAATCTCGATGTCACGGCGTACATCCACGGCGTGCACGGCGACAACAACGCGACGTACCTGTGCGGCGACGTGGACGAGGAGTCGCGGCTGCTGGTGGAGCGGACCCGCGAGGCGCTGAACCGCGCGATCAAGGCGGTCAAGCCCGGCCGCCAGATCAACGTCATCGGCCGGGTCATCGAGTCGTACGCCAAGCGGTTCGGCTACGGCGTGGTGCGCGACTTCACCGGCCACGGAATCAATTCTTCCTTCCACTCCGGCCTGATCATTCCGCACTACGACAGCCCACACGCGACCACCGTGATCAAGCCGGGGATGACGTTCACGATCGAGCCGATGCTCACCCTGGGCACCCACGAGTACGACATATGGGAGGACGGCTGGACGGTCGTCACCAAGGACCGCAAGCGGACGGCGCAGTTCGAGCACACCCTGGTGGTCACGGCTACGGGTGCGGAGATCCTCACCCTGCCCTAGGGGTTTTACCGACAGACTGTCGGGAAGGTGCTGCGCAAGGCTGCCTCCCCATCGGTCTTCGGAGGCCCCCTGGGGCTTCGGCCGCAAGGGCGACGGCGTGCGCTTCTATGCCTTCGCCGGCATCGGCAAACCGGCCGCCTTCAAGCGGCAGTACCGCGATCTGCTGGACGCGCTGCCGGTGGACGGCCTGGAGAAGCAGCGGATCATCGACGAGTGCCGCCGTGCCTTCACGCTCAACACCGCGGTCCTCCGGGAACTGGGCGAACAGTTCCCGCTGACCGCCTGATCCGGCGCCCGCAGCGATCAGGGATGTGCGGACCCGGCGCGACCGTCATGGCTCATGGGCGTGTCGCGCAACTGCTTCTCTTTCCGCGCTCAGCCGGCGTTCTGGCTGCTCGTGCGCCCTTCAACCCTTCCGGTCGGCCGTGCCGCCAAGTGGTCATGCCGCAGCTCAGTCGCCTGCCGGGGCGCTGGTTGCCCCCGGAGAGTGCTGAAACGGCGTAGAGAAGCACGAAGGTGAACGGGTGGCAGATCACACAGCAAAGTTCAGCAAACCGCAGCGGACGCACAGCTCATTGGCATAACGTTCCTTCAGCTTGGGCGCGCCGCCACTTGGGGAGGTGGGGTGCGCCTCTTTCGGTCGCCAGGGGGGTCCATGCGGCGTGTCGATATGTCCTGCTCTGATTCAGTCCCAGCGCTCACTGCCCGGAACAACGGTGTCCCGGGCAGGCGCAGTGACAAAGCACCGTGGTATCTGCCGGCGGCCCTGGCCGCCGATGCCGCGGGGACGGCAGTGCCCGTCCTCGCCGTCTTCGCCGGCACGCTCCAGCCGCGTCCGGTACTGACCACTCTTATCGTCACCGCCGTCTGGCTCGGCGTACGGGCCGGCCACCGCCGCTACACCGCCCGCGCGTTGGGCGAGTCGCGCGCCGTGCTTCCGGTCCTGCACGACTGGCTGACCCTGCTCGGGCTGCTGGCCGTCATCCGGATAGCCGTCGGGGAGAACTCCGCGCCCGCGCTGGCACTGCTCTCACTGTCGCTCGCGCCGGTGGCGACCGTCATCTGCCGCAAGGCAACCCACCGCCATCTGACGGCGCTACGGCGGGAGGCACAGGCGGTGCACCGCGTACTGGTGATCGGGGAGCCGAGCGCCGCCGACGAGGTGGTCGAGCACTTGGCCGCCCGTACCGACCACGCATATGTGGTCATCGGCGTGATCCCGGTCGGTGACGCCCCGCTGACCTCCGGAGTGCCGGCCCCGACCCGGCTGGGCTCCGTGCCGCCCGCCGCCCCGAACGAGGACTGGCTGCCGGTGCTGGCGGCCGCCGAGCAGCTCAGCGCCGAGCTGGTGCTGGTGGCCCCCGGCCCCCGGCTCTGCGGGGAGCGGCTGCGCCGGCTGTCCTGGGCGCTGCACGACGCCGGACTGCCGCTGGCCGTGTCGCCGGGCCTCATCGAGGTCGCGTTACGGCGGCTGCGGATGGCCACGGTCGCCGGGCTGTCGCTGCTCCATGTCGCGCCGCCCACACGGCGCGGGACGCATGTCGCGCTCAAGTCGGCACTCGACCGCGCTGGCGCGTCGCTCGGGCTGGTGCTGCTGGCGCCGCTGTACGGGCTGCTGGCGCTGGTCATACGGCTCGACTCCCCCGGCCCCGTACTGCACCGGCAGACACGGATCGGGCAGCACGGAGCGCCGTTCACCATGTGGAAATTCCGCACCATGGTGGTGGACGCCGAAGCGCGGCGGGCGGAGCTGGCCGCCGCGAACGAGAAGGACGGCCCGCTGTTCAAGATGCGGCGCGATCCACGCGTGACCCGCGTGGGACAGGTGCTGCGCCGCACCTCGCTGGACGAGCTGCCGCAGCTGATGAACGTACTGCGGGGCGAGATGTCGCTGGTGGGGCCCCGGCCACCGCTGCCGGACGAGGTCGCGCAGTACGACGAGGTTGAGGTGCGCAGGCTCTCGGTGAAGCCGGGGCTGACCGGGCCATGGCAGATCAGCGGGCGCTCGGACCTGTCCTGGGACGAGGGCGTGGCGCTGGACCTGAGGTACGCGGACAACTGGTCGCTCAGCGGGGACCTGGATGTCATCTCCCGTACGTTCCGCGCCGTCGTTGACGGCCGCGGAGCGTACTGACGCGGCGAGCCGCGCGTGACGCGGACCCTTACCCTGCCAGGCGCCTTCTGCTCCGGGACTGTTCCCGCCCACCCGCCCCTGTCCGGTGGCGGGCGGGCGGGGAACACCCCGCGCGTATCAGGCCCGGGCCTGCCAGTCGGCGTACACCGCCGCGATGCCGTCCCGCAAGCAGACCCTCGGCTTCCAGCCCAGGCCCGCCATACGGGAGATGTCCAGCAGCTTGCGCGGCGTGCCGTCCGGCTTCGTCGGATCGAAGGCGATCCGCCCCTCATACCCGACGACATCCCGCACCGTCTCCGCCAGTTCACGGATCGTCAGGTCCTCGCCGCGACCGACGTTGACCGGCTCGTCGCCGTCGTAGCGCCGCAGCAGCAGCGAGCACGCGGCGGCGAGATCGTCGACGTGCAGGAATTCCCGGCGGGGAGTGCCGCTGCCCCACAAGACGACTTCCTCCCGTCCCTCCCGCTTCGCTTCGTGGAAACGGCGGATGAGCGCCGGGAGGACGTGCGAGGTCTCCAGATCGAAGTTGTCGCCGGGCCCGTAGAGGTTGGTCGGCATGGCGGCGATATACGAGGCCCCGTACTGCCGCCGGTAGGACTGCACCTGCACGATTCCCGCGATCTTGGCGAGGGCGTACGGCTCGTTGGTCGGCTCCAGCGGGCCGGTGAGCAGCGCGTCCTCGCGGATCGGCTGCGGGGCGAGCTTGGGATAGATGCAGGACGAGCCGAGGAACAGCAGCCGGCCGGCCCCGGCCGCGTGCGATCCGGCGATCACACTGAGCTGGATCCGCAGATTGTCCTCGAGGAACTGCACCGGATAGGTGCTGTTGGCCATGATGCCGCCCACCTTGGCGGCAGCCAGCACAACGGCATCCGGCCGGATGTCGCGCAAAAAGGTCTCGGTCCGTGCCGCGTCGCGCAGATCGAGGTCCTCCCGGCCACGGGTGATCACATCGTGGCCGTCGGCAGTGAGTCGGCGGGCTACCGCGGACCCGACCAGGCCGCGATGGCCGGCCACGAATATCCGGGCCCGGCCCGGCAGCAACTCATTCGCTCGCGTCATGGAACCGGATTCTGCCAGGGCGATTAGCCGCGTAGCAGACAAACCAGGATTTTAGTCGATAACCGGGCTCTACGGCCCTGTACCGAGGGGGGACACCGCATGGGCAAGAGTGCTCTCATCACTGGCGTGACCGGCCAGGACGGCTCGTATCTCGCCGAGCTGCTGCTGTCGAAGGGCTATACGGTGCACGGCCTGGTGCGCCGGTCGTCGTCGTTCAACACCGAGCGGATCGACCACATCTACCAGGGTCCGCAGGAGCCTGGCCGCACCCTGGTGCTGCACCACGCCGACCTCTCCGACGGGGTGGCGCTGGTCAATCTGCTGCGCGACCTGCAGCCCGACGAGGTCTACAACCTCGGCGCGCAGTCCCACGTCCGCGTGTCCTTCGACGCCCCGCTCTACACCGGCGACGTCACGGGCATGGGCTCGCTGCGGCTTCTGGAGGCCATCCGGGCCAGTGGCATCAACACCCGCATCTATCAGGCGTCGTCCTCGGAGATGTTCGGCTCGACACCGCCTCCGCAGAACGAGAAGACGCCCTTCCACCCGCGCAGCCCGTACGGCTGCGCCAAGGTCTTCGGCTACTGGGCGACGGTCAACTACCGCGAGGCGTATGACCTGTTCGCCGTCAACGGGATCCTCTTCAACCATGAGTCACCCCGGCGCGGCGAGACCTTCGTGACCCGCAAGATCACCCGGGCCGTGGCCCGGATCAAGGCCGGCCTGCAGGACCGCCTCTATCTGGGCAACCTCGACGCCGTACGGGACTGGGGCTATGCCCCGGAGTACGTCGAGGCGATGTGGCGGATGCTCCAGCGCGACAAACCCGACGACTACGTGGTGGCCACCGGCGAGGCCGGGACCGTACGGCAGTTCCTGGAGGCGGCCTTCAGCGCCGTCGGCCTGGACTGGACCGAATATGTGCGTTTCGACCCCAAGTACCAGCGCCCGTCGGAGGTCGACGCGCTCATCGGGGACGCCTCCAAGGCGGAGTCACTGCTCGGCTGGAAGCCACAGGTGAGGTGGCGCGAGCTTGCCCAGATCATGGTGGAAGCAGATGCATCGAGACTGGAAGCGGAATTGACCGGAACAGCCGTGCGTATCGACAGATGAAATGTTAACTCGCAAACTAACGCCATTATTTCGGCAAGTAGGTTACGGGCACATGTGCTGCCGCCTAACCTGCGTTTCACAAGGCGGCTGATGGAGTCGCCCGCGAACTGCCGCAGCGGCGCACCGGCGTCGACGTACCCCCCGAAGGCTCGGAGAGCGCGTCGACGCCGGGTCCAGGCGCCCTGGAGGCAAGCGAACCGGAACATGCACGAGCCAGGGGGGCACATGCGCACAGTGGGGGTCTACACGGCTGTCATGTCGATGGCAGCCGCATCGCTGATCGGGGCGGGGGTGGTGTCGGCGCCGACGGCGGCCGCACTCACCCCACCCGTCGGGATCACGGCCGACAAGCTGCCGACGTGGCAGACCAATGGAATCGTCTGGGCGATGGCCCAGGCAGACGGGGTGGTGTTCGCGGGGGGCACGTTCTCGACCGTCCGGCCGCCGGGAGCGGCCTCCGGCACCAGTGAGCAGTCGGCGGTGAACTTCGTCGCGCTGAGCGCCGCGACGGGCACGCCGACCTCGTGCAAGCTGTCGTTCACCATCGGCTCGGGCACCGCGACCGTACGGGCGCTGGCGGTCTCCCCGGACCGTAAGACGCTGTACGCGGGCGGGCGGTTCGGCGCGGTCAACGGCGTCGGGGTGAGCAATGTGACCGCGATCGACATCGCGTCCTGTACGCCGAAGTCGTCCTTCAAGGTGGCCGCGAGCGCGACCGTACGGGCCCTGGCCGCCACCGACGACACCGTCTACCTCGGTGGGGACTTCACCACCCTGGAGGGGCAGAGCCGCTCCTACTTCGGCGCGGTCAGCACCGCCGGCGACCTGAAGCCGTGGTCCGCGGACGCCGACGAGCCGGGCCGCGCCATCGAGGTCACCCCGGACAAGGCCCACGTCCTGCTCGGCGGGGACTTCATGCGCGTACGGGGGGCAGACTCCCACGCCCTGGCCGTCGTCGATGCCACGAGCGGCGCGCTGACCAAGACCTATCCGCTGGGCTTCATCGAGGCCACGTCGGTGGTCAAGGACATCACCACGGACGGGACCAGCTTCTTCACGGGCAACGAGGGCACCGGCGGCGGGGTCTTCGACGGCCGGATCGCGCTGAGCCTGAGCGACTTCAACCAGCGCTGGCGCGACACCTGCCTGGGCGCCACCCAGGCGGTGACGGTCTACAAGACCGTCCTGTACTCCGGATCGCACGCCCACGACTGCAGCAGCATGGGCGAGTTCCCCAACCAGACGCGCAAGCATCTGCTGGCGGAGTCGGTCGACGACCCGACCCTGCTCGGCTGGTTCCCGGACACCAACGACGGTCTGGGCGAGCAGATCGGCCCGCGGGTGATGACGACTTCGTCTTCCGGCGGCACCGACTACCTCTGGGTCGGCGGCGAGTTCACCACGGTGGGCGGCGCCGGGCAGCAGGGGCTGACCCGCTTCGCGAGCGGCCCGGACACCGGCGCGCCGTCCGTGCCGCTGGTCAACGTCTCCAGCATCAAGCCGGGTGAGGTGAAGGTGCGCTGGCAGTCCAGCCTGGACCTGGACGACAGCAGGCTGACCTACCGGGTGTACAAGGACGGTGCCACCACGCCGGTCCACACCGTCACCGGCTCCTCGCTGCCGTGGGTGCGGCCGCAGGTCACCTTCACCGACACCGACGTCGCCGCGGGCTCGACCCACAGCTACCGGGTCAGCGTGAGCGACGGCACCAACACCAGCGCCAAGTCCGCCGCCCAGTCGGTGACCGTGGCGACGGCGGCCGAGGCGTACCCGACGCGAGTGATCGCCGACGGCGCGAATCTGTACTGGCGGTACGACGAGGCTTCCGGCCAGTTCGCCGCGGACGCCTCCGGTACGGACAACAGCGGCGTCAACCGCAACGCGCCCACCTACCGGGTCACCCCGCCCGCGGTGCCCGGCCCGAGCACGGCCATCGGCTACAACGGCACCGACGAGTACGCCTTCAGCGACCGCAAGCACAGCCGCCCGTCGTCGTACACCATCGAGACCTGGTTCAAGACGACGACCACGCGGGGCGGGAAGCTCGTCGGCTTCGGTGACCGCACGCTGCAGCCCAGCAGCAGGAACGACAAGCACCTGTACATGACCAACGACGGCCGCGTGGTCTTCGGCGTCTACACCGGCGTCAACCGCACCATCTACAGCGGCTCGGGCCTCAACAACGGCCGGTGGCACCATGTCGTTGCCACCCAGGGCTCCGGCGGGATGCGGCTGTACGTGGACGGCGTCCTGAAGGCGAGCAATGTGCTGGTCACCACCAGCCAGAGCTACGACGGCTACTGGCACGTGGGCGGCGACACCCTCTCCGCCACATGGCTGCTCAGCCCGACGAGCGACTACTTCGCCGGGCAGATCGACGAGACCGCGATCTACCCGACCGTGCTGTCGGCGTCACAGGTCTCCGCGCACTACGCGCTCAGGAACCCCGCGTGACCCGCGACCACCGGTCCGCCGTCGCCGTCGCCGCGCTGGTCGCGGCGGCGGCGACGCTGCTGACCGGGTGCGGGGGCGGCGGCCAGAGCCGGGGGGCGGACTCGGACGCGGCGGCGAAGTCCACGGCATCCGCGCCCGCTCCCGGGAAACCGGACGCGTCGCCTGCTCCGGACCGCCCGGAACCCTCACGGACGCCCACCGGCCCCAAGGTGCCGGGGGCCGAACTCACCCCGGCCACCGGCTCGTTCACCAAGAAGCAGAAGGCGTATCTGAGCGGCCGCGTGCCCAAGGGCACGGATCCGGCGGCCATGTTGCAGATCGGCCAGGAGACCTGCGACCGGATCACGCGGACCGCCAAGCTGGACCGCCAGGCCGTGATCAGCGCCATCCGCTCCGGCGAGATCGCAGGCGCGGAGGCGGCCGTCACTCATCTGTGCCCGGAGCACCAACCCCTGCTGGATGCGGCGGAGAAGGGAAGCCCGCGGTGAAGAAACTGCCCATAGTCGTGGCGATACCGACCAAGAACGAAGCCGAGAACATCGCCCGGACCGTCAGGTCGGTCATCGACCACTTCGAGGCGGTGGTCGTCGTCGACTCCGACAGCACCGACGACACCTGCAAGATCGCGGCTGAGCTGGGCGCGGAGGTCGTGCCGTACCAGTGGGACGGCACGTATCCGAAGAAGAAGCAGTGGTGCCTGGACCACGTCCGCCCCGAGACGCCCTGGCTGCTCTTCCTCGACGGCGACGAGACGCCGAGCCTTGCTCTGTTGGAGGAGCTGCGCTACGTCTTCTCCCGCCCGGTCAAGGTGGCGGCCTTTGACATCCCGCTGGGCTACTGGTTCGCCGGCAAGCGGCTGCGGCACGGCTACACGATCGTCAAGCGGGCATTGCTGGACCGTACGCGCTGCCACTTCCCCGTCCTCGGGGACCTGGACGCACCGGGCATGGGCGAGCAGGAGGGCCACTACCAGCCCATCGCCCCGTCGGTGTGGCGGCTGAACTCGCCGATCGAGCACGAGGACCTGGATCCGGTGCGGACCTGGTTCGAGCGCCACAACCGGTACTCGGACTGGGAGGCGTGGCTGGAGCAGCACCCGGAGGTCAGGGAGGAGATCCGGCTGGCCAAGACCCGGCAGGGGCAGCTCTTCCACAAGGCGCCGTTCAAACCGTTGGTGTCCTTCGCCTACGCCTACCTCTACAAGCGAGGGTTCCTGGACGGGCGGGCCGGGTTCGACTACGCGCTCGCGATGAGTTTCTACCGCTGGCAGATCGGCCTGAAGGCACGTGAGGGGCAGCGGGCACGGGCAGAGCGGAAGGCACGCGTTCCCGCACAGCTGAGGAAACGCGCGCGGGCGCGGGTGGATTCGCGCGCATAGCCGCGCGATTTCACGTCCGGTACCGCGTGGGGGCGCGGTGGTCATGCCTGATCGGCAGGACCACCGCGGCCCCCGTCGCCACCCGCCGCAGTACCGCTGTACGAGGTGTCACCGGCCGTGGCGGCCGATGGCACCCTCGTACGCGTCCTGGAGCGTGTCGACGACCTTGTCGATGGCGAACTGGTCGCGGATCAGCCGCCATGCCGCGTCGGAGGCCTCCTCGTTGGCAGCCGGGTCCAGCAGCTCCAGGATGGCCTGGCCCACCAGCGGGCCGTTGTCGGCGTCGGGGCGGCTGTCGATGACCCGGCCTGCGCCCGCGGCCTCGACGTCCGGGGACAGACCGCCGGTCTTCGTCACCACGACCGGCAGGCCCACGGACATGGCCTCCAGGACGGAGACCGCGAACGGCTCGACCACGGACGGCAGTACATACACATCCGCCCTGCGCAGCTGCTCCAGCACCTCGGCATGCCCCAGCGCGCCCACGTATTCGACGGCGTGGCCGACGCCCAGGCTGCGGGCGAGGTCCAGCATCGGCCCGGCGAGCGCGCCGGTGTCCGGCCCGGCGAGGACGAAGCGGGCGTCCGGGTGCTTGCCGAGGACGGTGGGGATCGCGGAGATGAAGTCCTCAGGCCGCTTACGGGCCTGTACGCGGGCGCAGTACAGAACCGTCGGCGGGCGGCTGCCGTCGTAGGCGGGCCTGCGGTCCTGCGGCTGAACGCCATTGACCAGCCGACGCGTCCGGGTCAGCCGGGCCGGCGCGACGACGGCCTCCACGTCGTCGCGCTCCCTCTCGGTCAGATGCAGGATCGCGTCGGCGCCACGCAGTACGCGCCGCAGCCCGAGTACGTCCACCAGCTTCGCGACGGGCTTCTCGGTCGGGTCGATCATGCCGTGGGTCTGCAGGACCAGCGGCCGCCCGCACCGCAGGGCGATGAGCGCGAACGGCAGCGTGATCAGGTCGCGCATCAGGTGGACGTGGACGACATCGGCGGCCATCACCAGCCGGCGGGCCCGGGCCAGCAGCGCCGGTGACGTGATCCCGCTGACCTCGAACTGCGGCAGCACATGCCGCGCCTGGAACACAAACGCCGGCACGCCCTCGACGGATGTGGGCAACGGGCCGTCGAATCCATCCCCCAGCGTGACGATCCGGGCGTCCACCCCACGGGCCCGCAGGCCCTTGGACAGGTTCAAGGCCACCCGAGTGGGGCCCCCGAAGTCATTGGTCGGAGTGTGCAGCGTGACGACATGCAGAACCTTCACCGAAAATTCCTCCCCCCGATGCTCCCCAGCATCATCGGGTCAGCGTATCGGCGGGGGCGGGGCGGCGCGGGCGAATCGTCCGATGTGCCGCTCTCCAGCCCCCGGGCCTGCCTAGACTGCTCGCTGGGGGCAGGGGAGGCGGGGGACCATGGCAGTTGACGTACGGACCAGCAGCGCGGCAGGGCAGGACCCTCCCCCTGAGGGCACTCCCCCAGCCAAGCTCGAGGTTTCTTCCGCCGGCAGATGGCCCCACACCCTCCGCCCGGTCTCCCCGCGCGCGGTCCTCTCCCGCGCCCTGGCCGTGCCGCTCGTCCTGGGCCTGGTCTTCTTCCTGCCGGTGCTGGTGGCCGTACGGCCGGGTCCAGGAATCCGGGACGAGGCGTACTGGCTGCAACTGGTCCTGACCGGCTATGCCGGGGCCCGGCTCGCGGCCATGACGCTCACCGCGCGGCGCCGCCTGATCCAGGGCTCGTTCTGGCTGTTCGTGTACGTGGCGATGGGCGTGGCCCCGCTCGCCCAGGCAGTGCTCGGGCAGACCCCGACTCCGGTCGTCGGCAGCCGGTCCGACCTCGTCCTGGCGATAACCCTGACCCTGTGCGGCTGTGTGGCGTTCGACGTGGGCGTCCTGCTGGCCCGCCACCGCCCGATGCTCCGCGGCCCTGCTTCCCGAGGTGCCTCGAAGCGGCGTACGGCGTCCGTCAGCCGTCGCCGTCTGTACCTCCTGGTGGCCCTGGCATACCTGGCGAGCGCCCTGTTCGTGGTCAAGCTGGGCGGCCCGGCGGTGTTCTTCAGCAGCCGGCAGGAGATCAGCGAGGGCATCCGGAACAGTGGGGTCGCGAGCGCCGACTCCCATGTCGGGTCGGCGTTCCTGCGCGGCTTCGGGACCGTTCCGGCGCTGCTGGCCTTTCTGTTCCTCACCCGCTGGCTGGTGACCTCGCGCCATGCCCGGCGCCGCCCGGGGGTGCTGCTGGTGTGGACGGGCCTGCTCGGGGTGAACGTGCTCGTCAACAACCCGATCTCCAACCCGCGTTACTGGTTCCTGACCGTCCTGTTCGCGATCGTGTTCACGGCCTTCCCGAAGAGCCCGGTGATGTACCGGGCCGCGCTGGCCATGGGGGTCGTCGCCGCGCTGCTCCTCTTCCCCTTCATGGACCGGTTCCGCTACGACGAGAGCGGACACCGGCCGGTCGAGTCCTCCTCGGCCTTCGAGCCGCTGGTGCGCAAGGACTACGACCAGATCGGCATGTTCGCCAACACCATCACCTACGTCGACTCCGGCAAGGGCCACGCATACGGGCGCCAACTCGCCGCGTCGACGTTCTTCTTCGTGCCCCGGTCGGTCTGGCACGGCAAGCCGCTGGACTCCGGGGTGCAGGTCGGCCAGTGGATGGGCATGAGCAACACCAACCTCTCCTCGCCGCTGTGGGCCGAACTGTGGCTGGACTTCGGCCCGGTGGGCATGACGGCCGGCTTCCTGGGTCTGGGGTACCTCTCCGCCCGCGGCGACCGCCGCTACAGCCTCCGTACGGTCGACAATCCGCGGCCCGGGAACGTACCGGCCATCGTCATCCCGGTGATCGCCGGCTACTCCTTCATCCTCCTGCGCGGCCCACTGCTCCAGGCATCGGGCCGTATCGGTATAGCGCTGGTATGCCTGGCGCTGGTCACGACCTTCCGCTCGGACGAACGGAAGCTGCTGCGGTAGCCGGCGGTCAGCGGATGATCGAAGCCCATCCAGAGGTCGCCTTGCGTGGGCGGCGTCCATCATAGAAGCCCGGCCGCCAAGACGGTCGCCTGAGAGGCTGGATGGAGTAGGCGGCAGGCACTACCACCTGTAGGCGTCCCCACAGTCCCGTCTGGCCTTGGTCGGCTTGGTCGAAGTGGGTAAGAGAGGGCGCAGGAGATGCAACCGCGCCTACTCTGACTCAGAGGGCCAAAACGTCGTGTCCAGGAGCGAGACATGAGCGAGACACCAGCAGAGATGACGACCGGTGAGCGCATCCGTTATCACCGCGAGCGACGCGGCATGTCTCGCCCGGTTCTGGCCGGACTGGTCGGCCGGTCGGACGTGTGGCTGAAGAAGGTGGAGCGTGGGGAGCGTGAGCTGACGTCCCTGCCGATGCTGGCTCGGCTCGCTCAGGCGCTTCGCCTCGGTGACCTGGCAGCCCTCACGGGCGTGGAGACCTCTGTTCCCATGTCCGACATTGGCAAGCTGTCCCACCCGTCTGTGCCGGCCCTTCGGGACACCATCCATGCGGGTATGTTCCGGCAGCCTATTGCCCAGCCGGAGAGCCTGGACGTGCTCCAGGGGAGGGTTCACCAGGCGTGGGTGACGTGGCACAGCTCCGGCCACCAGCGAACGGAGGTCGGGGCCATGCTCCCGGACCTGCTCTCGGCCGTTCACGCGGCTTCTCGCAGGACTGAGGGGGCCGAGCGGCGGCGCGTATACGCGGTCATGGCGGAGGCGTACGCCCTGGCCCAACAGTTCGCGGCGCACACCACGGAACCGGAGCTGTACTGGATCGTGGTTGACCGGGCGCGCATGGCGTGCGAGGGATCAGACGATCCCGTGTTGTTGGCGTTCTCCGCGTGGGTCACGGCCAACGGTCTGCGTAATCAGGGCCACACGGAGGAAGCCCTACAGCTCTTGTCTGAGGCGGCGGACAGTCTCCGGCTGAGCCTGGACGACGGGCCCGATCGGCTTCGCGCGACCTTCGGAGCCCTGTGCCTTGGCGCGGCCGTCACGGCTGCCCAGGAAGGCCGGGACGGGGACGCGTGGCACTGGCACGACCAGGCGGAACGGGCCGCCCGACTCCTGCCGGACGGGTACGCGCACCCCTGGACCTCCTTCGGCGTGGGAAACGTGGCTGTTCACGCGGTGACTATCGGTGTTGACCTTCGGACGCCGGGAGCGGCCCTCCGGCGGGCGGCGGACACCGCTCCGGAGTCAATCCCGTCCGTAGAACGCCGGTCCCGGCTGCTGGTGGACTCGGCCCGGTCCGAGTACGCCAGGAAAGAGCACGCGGGTTCGCTGCACTACCTCCGCGAGGCGTTTGAGGTCTCCCCGGAAGCCGTACGGTTCGTCCCGTCGGCCCGGCGTCTGGCGGCGGACCTGGCCCTCCACTCTCCGGTGTCACTCCGTGAATCGGCGCGGGAACTGGCGGATGCCGTAGGCGTGGCTG